>DASUTP010000568.1:0-18470 GCA_036374515.1 Chryseolinea sp.
GGTAAAAGTATTGACCCTGCTGTGATTTAACTGATAGAACTGGGTGAGGTTGAATTGATAGCTGTTGCCGGCATCATTCTGGATGGAATAAAAATTCGCCTCTGCATTTTCACCAATCACTACTTCCGAAACGATGTTGGAAAAGTGATTTGCCTTACCTTTAGAATCATACTTTTCGACAAAAGTAAATTTGCTGTTGCTTTCTGCGACAATAAGATTTCTGCTTACGCTTCGCACTTCCGAATCCGCCTCATGGATGTAGTAAAGTACGATCGGCGTTTCAATTACCTGACTTTTTTGGATATGCAAAAAGACCCCATCCGTCCATGCCGCCGTATTCCATGCGGTAAGAGCATCCGTCTTAAAATCGGCGTGCTTGCCGAGGTGCTTTAAAACCACTGGATTTTTTTCCGCGGTGGCCTCCGCCAATGATCTGATCGAAATTTGTGTTTCGGGGGAAATGATGCGCGAATGTTGTTTTGAGAAGAAGCCGTTGATAAAAACGATCACGTTCGCCTCCATGCCCGCAATGAAGAATTCTTCAGCTTTACCCTTTCCCGGCCTGGCGGGCGACTGAAACGTAAAATTTTTCTGAAGCAAACGGGCAATAGGAGTGTCCTTGTATTCTTCCGTTTTATTTTCGGGGAGACCAAGACGCTGAAAATTCTCGAAAGCATCCTTTCTTAACTCCGGCAAGGTTCCTTGCGATGCTAATTCCTTTTCTATAAGTTGAGCGACGTCTGCAGTGATGCCTTTCTCATTCAGATTTACATTCATGTGCTAATATTTTTATCCTTACGGACACATGGAATACGCCATGGACAACAATCATCCTTTAGCGGAACGCAGTGCCTGGCTATTTCATGCTTGTCGATCTTTACGCCAGCGCTAACTCGTCTTTGATCCAATCGTACCCTTTTGCCTCGAGTTCCAGTGCAAGTTCTTTTGTACCCGATTTAACGATCTTGCCTTTGTATAACACGTGAACAAAATCAGGGATGATATAATCTAGCAGGCGCTGATAGTGGGTGACCACGATGACTGCATTGGATTTGTTTCTTAGTTTATTGACGCCGTTGGCGACGATCTTCAGTGCGTCGATGTCAAGGCCGGAGTCTGTTTCATCTAAAATCGAAAGCTTGGGCTCTAACATCGCCATTTGAAATATCTCGTTCCGCTTCTTCTCGCCTCCGGAAAATCCTTCGTTAAGAGAGCGATTCAACAATGACTGATCCATTTCAACCAGCTTCATCTTTTCTTTCATTACCTTAAGAAAGGAGACCGCATCCAACGGCTGCTGACCGCGGTGAACACGGATCTGATTGATGGCAGTCTTCATAAAGTTGATGGTGCTGACCCCGGGAATTTCCACCGGATATTGAAACGCCAGGAAAACACCCTCGCGGGCACGCTCCTCAGGAGCCATTTCCAAAAGATTCCTTCCGAGAAATTCGACCTGACCGTCGACCACTTCGTATTCCTCTCTTCCGGCAAGCACCGATGCCAGCGTACTTTTTCCGGACCCGTTCGGGCCCATGATCGCATGTACTTCCCCTGGCTTTACTTCCAGGTTTATTCCATTCAGGATCTGCTTGTCATCGATTTTAGCTTGAAGATTTTTTATCCTTAACATATTCCGTTTTTCAAATCAAGTGTGTCAAATTATCCTACGCTTCCTTCCAGTGTGAGTGCGAGAAGCTTCTGCGCTTCAACGGCAAATTCCATCGGTAATTGACTGAGTACCTCTTTGGCATACCCATTCACGATCAAAGCAACCGCTGATTCTTCATCAATGCCTCGTTGAAGGCAATAGAAGATCTGGTCCTCACCGATTTTCGAGGTTGTAGCTTCGTGTTCTATCCTGGCTGTCTTATTTTCAACATCGATGTAAGGGAATGTATGCGCACCACATTTATCTCCCATCAGCAATGAATCGCACTGCGAGAAGTTCCGCGCATTTTCCGCCCGTTTCATGATCTTCACCTGGCCGCGATAACTGTTTTGGGAGTGGCCGGCGGAAATTCCCTTCGATACAATCCGTGACTTCGTATTTTTTCCGATATGAATCATTTTTGTTCCGGTATCGGCTTGCTGATAATTATTAGTCACCGCTACGGAATAAAATTCACCCATTGAATTGTCTCCTTTTAAAATGCAGGAGGGATACTTCCAGGTAATCGCTGAGCCGGTTTCCACCTGCGTCCACGAAATTTTGGAACCGTCGCCAAAGCACAGTCCGCGCTTAGTCACGAAGTTGTAAATACCTCCTTTACCTTCTTTATCTCCTGGATACCAATTCTGCACCGTGGAATATTTAACCTGCGCATCTTTCATCGCATAGATTTCCACTACGGCCGCATGGAGCTGGTTTTCATCGCGCATAGGAGCGGTGCACCCTTCAAGATAGCTTACGTACGAACCTTCGTCGGCTATGATGAGCGTTCTTTCAAACTGGCCCGTGTTTGCCGCATTGATCCGGAAGTAAGTCGATAATTCCATGGGGCATCGCACGCCCTTAGGGATGTAACAGAACGATCCATCGGTAAACACTGCAGAATTTAAGGCCGCAAAATAATTGTCGTTGACTGGCACAACCGATCCCATGTATTTTTTCACGAGTTCAGGATGTTCTTTGACCGCCTCGCTAAACGAGCAGAAAATAATTCCGAGCTCGGCTAAAGTTGACTTATAGGTTGTGGCAACTGAAACGCTGTCGATAACCGCGTCGACAGCAACTCCTGTGAGGCGCTTTTGCTCTGTGAGGGAAATTCCAAGTTTTTCAAAGGTCTTTATGAGCTCCGGGTCAACATCTTCCAGGTTTTTAGGTTGTACCTTTTGTTTCGGTGCCGAGTAATAAATTAAATCCTGGTAGTTGATAGGAGGATAAGTGACGTTTGGCCATTTAGGCTCAACCATCTTAGTCCATTGACGATAAGCTTTGAGACGCCATTCCAAAAGCCATTCCGGGTCGTTCTTTTTGGCGGAGATAAAACGGATGATTTCCTCATTAAGGCCTTTGGGAGCGGAGTCGGTCTCTATATTGGTAGTCCACCCGTGCTCGTACTCTTTCGACGTTAATGCTTCAAGGACCTGATTATCTTTACTCATTTGCCTATTTAGACTGATTTTAAACAGTACAAAAGTAACACAAAATTAGTTTATAGTGGTGGGGTTTAAAGTTTAAAGTTCACACGCGGATCAAGTGAGATTTAGGCTGCGGTCGAGGCTTTCCTCCAGCGAAATCATCGTTTCTGTACGCTCAATGCCTTCCACCTGTTGGATCTTGTCGTGTAGCACCACTTTCAGGTGATTTGTGTCTTTGCAATGGATTTTTGTGAACATACTGTAATTACCGGTGGTATAGTGGATGCTGGTAATTTCGGGAATGGCCTTCAGCTTTGCCATAACCTGATCGTAAAGCGCGCTTTTTTGAAGGAAGATCCCTATAAAGGCGGTTATATCGTATCCCAGTTTTGCGTAGTTGACCTTTAAAGTCGTTTTTTCCACGATTCCAGCCTCCTCGAGCTTGTTCATTCGCACGTGCACGGTTCCTCCGGATACAAAAGCCTTTTTTGCCACCTCGGTGTAGGGCTTTTTTGCGTCTTGCATCAGGATTTCAAGAATCTTCAAGTCGATATTATCAACTTTATAATTTTCGGTCATATTAAAATTACGTTTTGACTATAATTCAAAAATATGAAATAAAATTAAAAAATATACAATTATTCGAATGTTTTGTTGATTGAGCAGACAGATTATGCGTTACTTTGTTAAAGATTTTACAACGAGCCCAGATTCAGAGAACGAGAATCAGCAAGTTATAAAATAAACACATTGTAGGGTGTTGAAACTTGGCAGACAAGCCCTCCGGTCTCGGGGGTGGAGAACACGGGATAAAGTCCAGCCTTTGGCGACCTAACTGCTCCGTGGAGGTTCGATCCCTCCCTCTACAGCAAAACACACACACACGCACACAACTAAATTGTAGGGTGTTGAAATTGGCAGACAAGCCCTCCGGTCTCGGGGGTGGAGATACCGATAGTTATCGGTAGGAATAAAGTGAAGCACCCTGATCTTATTTAAACTTTCAAATAAGCTCAGGTTTCTTGACCTAACCTCTCCGTGAAGGTTCGAGTCCTTCCTCTACAGCTAAGCTCAGTTTAGGTTAATGAGTTATTCGGAGCTGCCCATCTTGATAAATTCAAGATGGGTTTTTTTTTATATAGCGTCCCCCGTGCTATTGGTTTGCTGGCAAACAATCGTTTGCTTTATATATTAAACTTCACCGTACCTGTTTATGAAGGAATTTATCTGGCTCAAAAAGTATCCGAAAGAAGTAGCCCATGAAATACAGCTGAATGAGTATTCAAATCTGGCGCACCTTTTTGACGAAAGCTGCAAAAAGTTCAAAGACAGGGTTGCTTACGAAAACATGGGAGTCAAACTTACTTTCGGCCAGGTCGATGATCTTTCCAGCCATTTCGCAGCATTTCTGCAAAAAGACCTCGGGCTAACGAAAGGTGAACGCATTGCCATTCAGATGCCCAATCTGTTGCAGTTTCCCATCGTGTTCATTGGTGCTGTAAAAGCCGGCCTCATCGTCGTCAACACAAATCCGCTTTATACAGCGCGTGAAATGGAACATCAGTTCAAGGACGCGCGCATCTCCGCTATTGTAATCGTAGCTAATTTTTGTTTCAACCTTCAAAAGGTCTTGGTCAATACGCCTGTCAGGCACATCATTATCACCGAGCTTGGCGATATGCTGGGCTCCCTCAAAGGCGCGTTGGTGAATTTTGTAGTCAAGCGGGTTAAGAAAATGGTTCCGGCGTACGAGATACCACAGGCGCTCAAATTTAAAGAGGTAATGAAAAAAGGGGCCACGCTTCAATTGACTAAGACAACCATCGCCTCCGATGATATTGCTGTTCTTCAATATACCGGTGGGACTACTGGCGTATCGAAAGGTGCGCAGCTGTCACACGCCAACATCATAGCGCACAACTCCATGATCACCCAATGGTTTAAACCATATATGAATGTGAACGGCGATAACGCTATCGTCACTGCCATACCGATGTACCACATCTTCGCGCTTACCGTCAACGGCGTTCTCATGTTCAGTACCGGCGTGCGAAATATTTTGATCACCAATGCACGCGATATCAAAGGATTTGTAAAGGAGTTGAAAAAACAAAAATTCACAATCCTCACGGGGGTGAATACACTTTTTAACGGCTTACTGAATAATCCCGATTTTAAGGACGTCGATTTTTCCGCCATGCATGGAGCCGTGGGCGGAGGAATGGCTGTTCAGGATGCTGTCGCGGATCGATGGTTACAGGTTACGGGTAAGCCACTCGTTGAAGGCTACGGGCTTAGTGAAACCTCGCCAGTGTTGTGCTGTAATCCGTTGGATGGTACGCACAAAAAAGGAACGATCGGTTTGCCCATGCCCAATACCGAAGTTGCCATTTTCGACGACAACGGGAATCAACTACCGCAGGGTGAAACCGGAGAGATCTGTGCCCGTGGGCCGCAGGTTATGTCAGGTTACTGGAAGCAGGACAATGAAGGTGTATTTTTTCCCGGCGGGTGGTTTCGAACGGGCGATATCGGCTTGATGGATGCAGAGGGTTTTTTCAAAATAGTTGACAGGAAAAAGGACATGATCAAGGTTTCTGGATTTAATGTGTTTCCGAATGAAGTTGAGAACGTCGTCGCTTCTTTTCCTAAAGTGAAAGAAGTAGCGGCCATCGGTGTTCCGGATGCGAAATCGGGAGAGGTGATAAAAATTTTCGTGGTAAAGAAAGACCCGAGCCTTACCGAACACGAGTTGAAAAAATACTGTCATGAAAATCTTACCAACTATAAGGTGCCCAA
Organism: Chryseolinea sp.; assembly: GCA_036374515.1. GTDB lineage: Bacteria > Bacteroidota > Bacteroidia > Cytophagales > Cyclobacteriaceae > Chryseolinea. The sequence continues at coordinate 5,884 of DASUTP010000568.1, forward strand.
ACATGTCGAATTCCGAAATGATTTACCGAAAAGCAACGTAGGTAAGATATTGCGCCGGGTGCTCAAGGAAGAGCAGGCCGGAGTCGAATCAAAGTAAGTATCTTGCAGCTGAAAATCACGAATTTTAACGCCTTGAGCTATGATGGGTTTTTTTGAACATCAATACCTTTCCTATAAGAAAAATCACATTAAAAATCTGTTGGCCCTGGCAAAAGCCGACGGCCACATGCACCCAAAGGAAGAGGCTCTTTTATATAGAATCGCAGGCAGGTACGGATTAAAAGACCGGCAGGTAAAGCTTCTTGTTGATGCAGATGAAAAGTTTTCCGTCAACGTGCCTGACAACCACAACGACCGTATGAACCTGCTCTATGACCTGGTCCTAATGGTGTATGCTGACGATGTAATAGATCCACACGAAGTTCAGTTTTGTGAAGAGGCTGTGAAACAGTTTGGAATGAAAAAGGAATTAGTCGCTTGGTTGCTGCAGGAATTTGATCGAGGCACACCGCCACCACCCGATGAGTGGGAGGAAATGAAGCACGAGGCCAGGGAAAATTTTATGTTGTAGTTCCGTTGCCAGTTAATCGTTATCCGTGATTCGCAGGGCGGATAGACTTGGAGCGACCCTAATCAATAGCCCTTTAGCAGGTATTTTGCGTCTAGCCGCCTTTCCCGTTGAGATTTCTCCCCGAAATTGCCGGGAAATGTTGATATTCGGTCAATTATGATATCGAGACCAAAATTCGTTCAGCTATTGACTGCTGGCACCCTGGGTTTTACCTTAAGTCCGTTTCAAGTTTTTTCACAGGAGACAAAGCCGGCACTCGGCAGAGATCTTGTTAAGGAGTTTGTAGTTGCTGGCCATGGAAACCTTGAAAAAACAAAGCTGATGCTCGAAGCTACTCCATCGCTTTTGAATGCTTCGCATGACTGGGGGAATGGTGATTTTGAAGAGGCAATTGAAGGCGCGGGTCATTTAGGCAACAGGGAAATTGCATTATATCTAATCTCAAAGGGAGCACGGTTTACAATTTTTGTGGCAGCAATGTTAGGAAAATTGGAAATTGTTAAGCCTGCTATTGAAGCTTATCCAAATCTGATCAACTCAAAAGGCCCTCACGGTCTTGACCTTGTTCATCATGCCACAAAAGGAGGAGAAGATTCATTACCGGTTTTGAACTTCTTAAAGTCAAAACTAAATTAAAAAATTCTATCGAGTCCAATGAATTTGTCGATGATGATAAGGAACGAGAGTATTCCCAGTAGTATAGGGCAAACGTACTGGATGGTAACATTTAGATATTTTTTCAGGAATGAGTTCCTATAGCCTGGGTTTCCCACCTCCAGTTCCTCATGCATGTTTTCAATTTTCCATCGTTTGGTAATAAAGATACACATCAGGCACCCTCCCACGGTAAGTGAAATGTCACACATGTCGGAGACGAATACGAGATAATCCTGTCCTTTGTAAAAGGCCAGTTTGTTCAGCGCGGGTACCATGCCTTGGCTCATCATGATGGGTAAGCCAAGAACAAAAATCAGAAGCGCAGTTCCCCAGGATACTTTTCTGCGACTCATTTTCTTTTGATCGACAAGGTATGCTACCGGAACTTCCAGCAGCGATATCGTTGATGTGAGCGCAGCAAAGCAAACCAAAAGGAAAAATAACCCGCCCACGATCCGGCCAAGGGTGGGTCCCATCTCATGAAATATTTGCGGAAGCACAATAAAGATCAGCGGAGGGCCGGCCGTTGCAACTTCCGTTATTTGAAGTTTGTACTGGAGAAAGTGAACGAGAGGAAATACCATGAGCCCTGCAAGGAACGCCACCGATGTGTCAGCCATGGATATCACGGCCACTGACGATGGGATGTTTTCAGTTTTTTTCAAGTAGGAGCCGTAGGTCATCAGCGTGCCCATACCTAACGACAACGAAAAAAAAGCTTGCTTTAAGCCTTCGAACAAAGTTTGAATCTTCAGCTCTGCAAGATCCGGAATCAGGTAAAATTTTACCCCGGACATCGCATTGGGCAGGGTCAATGAGTAAATGATAATTGTAATCAGGATGACATATAAAATCGGCATCATGATCTTGTTCGATGCTTCGATCCCGCTTTGGATTCCCCGGGCAACAATGTACGCTGTCATCGCCATGAAGACAATGGAAAAAATAAAATTTGAATTCGCCAGTCCTTCCGCGCTTGATAGATTAAAAATATCGTTTACAAACAATCCGAAGAACGAACCGAAGTCGGTTTCATTTAGCAGATCACCAAATGAAATATGTAAAAAGTATCCGAACGCCCAGCCGGCCACCACGTTGTAAAATGAGAGAATGAAAATTCCAACCATGATTCCAAACAAGCCCAGGTATCCCCAACGGCCGCCTCCAAGCTTGCTATACGATCCGTATGCGTCCAGCCCCGCGCGACGTCCGATTGAAATTTCTCCAACCATAACGGGATAGCACAAGAGAAAAACGCAAATCAGATAAAGAAACAAAAAAACAGCACCACCATTTTGTCCGGCGAGGTAAGGAAATTTCCAGATATTGCCGAGTCCCACGGCCGAGCCAGCAGCCGTTAAAATAAAGCCAATTCGCCCTGAGAAATTACCCCTGCCAGACATGGATTAATGATTTGATTGGTTTGAAATGCCGGCAAAATAGATCTTATACTTTAATTATCAAATAATGAAGACGTTAACGCGTGAGATGCTTATTTTTCCGCGTCGAACCTAAATTGATATTGAATGGTTTACAGAATACCTGTAATAACTTAGGCAAGATTTAACTTTTAAGCGTCCGTGATTAACGGTATCTTGGAACAGAAGTTGATTGGTCTCAAGGAGAATAATGCGTATGGAAGAATTCAGAAAACTAACTACCCAGGAAAAAGCACTTCGGATTAATCTCAGCAAAGCCATCTACGGCTCGTTTGCAGAAATTGGTGCGGGCCAGGAGGTTGCTGCAAACTTTTTTAAGGTCGGAGGGGCTTCCGGAACAGTAGCCAAAACGATGTCGGCCTATGACATGAAATTCAGTGATGCCATCTATGGTGTCGGGGATCGGTATGTCTGCGAGGAGCGCCTTATCCGCATGCTTGATCACGAATATGTATTGCTTCCGGAGCGACTCCCACATCGAATAGAGACTACACGTTTTTTTGCGTTTGCCGATACAGTTGAGGTACTGAATTACGAACGTACCAATCAAGGTCATGGCTGGATCGGACTCCGGTTTCAGCTGACACCAAAAAGCGAGTCGAACGATTGTATTATACATGTTAAAATGCATGACAACGATCCGCTTCAGCAGCAGTACGCGCTTGGGATCGTCGGCGTAAACTTGCTTTATTCCTGTATGTTCCTGACGGATCCTTCTGAGATCGTTTCTTCGCTGCTCGACGGCCTTTCAACGCGCCGGATCGAGATTGACATGTTCCGGCTGAATGGTCCGGATTTTAAACACGTCGATAATCGTTTGATGGCATTAAAGCTGGTAAAGAGCGGATTGACCAAGGCGGCCATGTTCGGCTCCGACGGCAATGTAATGCAGCCCTCGGACGAATTATATAAAAAGAACGTTCTGGTTCTGCGCGGAAGGTTTCGGCCACCAACCCATGTGAACGTAGATATGTTGCTGGCTTCGCGAAGACATTTCAGGCAGGAGGCGGATGTTGACCGGTCAAACATTGTTTTGGTTTCCGAACTTACACTAAACGATCTGGGCCTTGAAGGCAAGATCGATGAGAAGGATTTTTTGCATCGCGCGGATATCCTTTGTTCGTTGGGCCAAAACGTGCTGATCTCGAATTACTTCGAATACTATAAGCTTGTGGATTATCTCTCCAAGATCACAAAAGGAAAGAAGATCGGTATAACGTTAGGGATATTCGCACTACAAAAGGTCTTTGAAGAAAAAACCTATGAAAATTTAAGGGGTGGAATCCTCGAATGTTTTGCTTCGCTCTTTGGCACGAACGTAAAGCTGTACATATATCCAGCCTGGAAAAAGGATTCCAGCGAGCTCTTTACCCTGAAGCACTTTGAGGCTGAACTGCCGCCGCATCTGAAAAACCTGTTCAGGTACCTGGTGGACAACAATAAATTGGAGGAGATTGGCGAAGCCAACGTAAAGAACTTGCACATCATTTCCGACAATGTTCTTGCAATGATTAAAAAAGGCGAAGCAGGCTGGGAAAAATTTGTTCCGCACAAAGTGGAAGAGGCCATCAAGAAACATGGATTGTTCGACTATCCCTTACCTGCCGAATCGAAACAAATGCCGATTGCATCATAAAACATCTCTGTCCGCCGTCGGATTTTTTTAACTATGAAGAATCAGGACCTGGCCAAGCTTTTACTACGTATTACATGCGGTGGGATTTTATTATTTCACGGTGTGCATAAGGTGTTTGTCGAGGTTGAACATGTGAAGGTGATGGTAAAAAATGCAGGTCTCCCGGAGGCATTCGCGTATGGAAACATCATCGGGGAATTCGTGGCCCCCATTTTCGTATTGCTGGGTTTTAAGACCAGGCTCGCGGCTTTGGTCATTGCCTTTAATATGCTCATGACGATTCTGATCGGACATCCGGATATAATATTCTCAATAAATGACTATGGGGGTTGGATGATTGAAACCAACATGTTGTATATGATGACGGCCGTAGTATTGTTTTTTTCCGGTGCCGGTAAGTACAGCCTCTCCAGGGGAGCAGGCAAGTGGGATTAGGTTTTGTGCCTTAGTGTCTTCGTGGCGAACCATTTGCCACGAAGACACTAAGGCACGAAGCTTCCCTAAAGACTATTTCAATCGGGCGAAGTATTTTTTTGCTTCTCGCATAACTTTCGGAGCCAGGATAAATCCGGACACCATTGTCGGAATCGCCATCAGCGCATAGGCAACGTCGATGATATTCATAATGTCCTGCATCGAGAGAATTGCGCCAAAGATGATGGTCGATAAATAGAAGTAATCGTAATACTTCCCCGATTTGACGCCCAGCAAAAACGACATCGCCTTGTTCCCGTAATAGCTGTACGAAAACAACGACGTTATCGCAAAAAAGAATGCGCTGACCAGCAGCAGGAATTTTCCCACGCCTCCCAGCGAAGTTTCGAACGCTGTTACCGTCAGCGTTACGCCGCTTGCACCCGAAGTTTTCCATACGTCTGTGACCAGGATGGCCAGTGCTGTGAGCGTGCAAACGATCAGCGTATCTATTGCAGGGCTTAACATCGAAACCAGTCCTTCGCGGATGGGTTCCCTGCTTTTCGATGCACCAAGCGCCATCGGAGCGGTACCAATCCCCGCTTCGTTCGAGAATGAGGCCCTGCGCACGCCGGCGACGATCAGGCCGCCTACGACGCCACCCAGCAGCGGCTCGCCCTGGTAATGGTTCGCGGCGAAGGCATCGGTGAAGATCATAGCCAGATAGCCAGGTACCTTCCCAATATTCAGCACGATAATAAGTATCACGGACATGAAATAGATAACGATCATCAACGGAACCATTTTTCCCGCCCAGCGGCCAATCCGTTGTATTCCCCCGATAATCACAATTCCGGATATTATCATCAGAATGGTCCCAATCACAAATTTTGCCGTGTTGATTTCAAAATTGCCGATGCGGAAAAACAAGCTCTTCATCGCTTCATCGTTGATGCCAATGTCCACAATGATCTGCGTTAGCTGATTCGCCTGAAAAATAGGAAGGCATCCAACCGCCGCGCAGAGGCAAAATAAGACCGCCAGCGGATACCACGGTCTGCCTAGCGCTTCCCGGATAACGTACATGGGTCCACCTTGCATTTCCCCCAAGGAATCCTTTCCCTTGTACATGACCGACAAGGAACTAGTGAAAAAATTGGTGCTCATGCCCACCAATGCGGTCACCCACATCCAGAACAGGGCGCCCGGACCGCCAAGCGCAATTGCCGCCGCTACACCGGCGATGTTACCCATCCCTACCGTTGATGCCAACGCCGTGGACAAAGCCTCATATGGACTGAGTTGTCCGGGATCATCCGGATTATCGTACTTTCCGCGTAATATCGCGATAGAATGCCCGATGTATTTATACGGGATAAATCGCGAGTACATGAGGAAGAAGAGTCCCCCGAGGATAAGCAGAAAGAGCACTGGAGTCCAGACTCCAGTGGCGAGCGCACTAATGATTTCACTCATGGTGGTGATGTTACAGGTCTAAGTTCATTAAAGATATATAGTTTGGCCTGTACTCCTGCATTTATTTGAGTGGTGCCTGTTTTTTCAGCGCTAATTTTTTGTGTGACACGGCGCACCAGTTACATAATTGATACAAAACACGGGCACCAACGTTTGCATCCCAATCGTCGTGCCCCGGCGAGACTTCACAAAGGTCGAAGCCGATTATCTTGCGGCCGCTCAGCACAAGCTTTTTGATCAGGTAAACCGCCTGTTGAAACTCCAACCCACCGGCCACCGGTGTACCGGTACCGGGACAAAGCTTTGGGTCGAGGCCGTCAATATCAAAACTGATGTAGACGTTTTTTGGCAGTTGACCGATAATTTCATCGCACAGAGAATCCCAAGTTTTGCCGGTGTATATTTTTTCCTTCAGCTCTTCGTCCAAGAATGTCACGACGCGGCCCATAGCACGCTGAATGACATTTGCTTCTTCGTCACAATAATCCCTTATTCCCACCTGAACGAGGCGGCCAACAGCGGGTAGCTTTAACACGTTGTACATAATTGACGCATGGGAATAGGTAAATCCCTCATACGCTTTTCTCAGATCGGCGTGAGCATCGATCTGCAGAATTCCAAACCGGTCGTACTGCTCGCTGAGCGCCCTGATAAAGCCTAGCGGAACGCTGTGCTCTCCGCCTACAAGTCCCACCAACTTCCCCGCTCTAAGATATTTTTGTGTGACTGACTTTACGAAGATGTTCAGGTTTTCGCTGGCTTCATTCATCGTTCTCAGGATGGGGTCCTCAATGTCGAACGGTTCACCCGATTCGATGCGAGCGATGTGCCGGGCGGCCATGGCGCGAAGCCTTTTACTTTCTTCCAGAAGCTCCTGTGGAATGGGAAGCATGGTCACTCCCAGTTTCCATGCGTCAGGAATATCATTCATAAAAACATCAAGCTGTGATGAAGCTTTTAAAATCGCTTCAGGTCCTTTGGAAGTACCTGTATGATAGGATACCGTTATCTCCCAGGGCAGCGGCAGAATAAGAAGGTCTGCGCTGTCGTGGTCAAAAGGCAGTCCAAATAGATTGCCTGCGATCCCCGGTCCATTGGGATCAAAACTATTGATAAGTTGCTCTTTCGTGGGCATGACGGGCGCAATTCGGTGTTTGAAGTTATTTCAGGCTTGAGGTTGAAAGTTTGAGCTGCATGGCTGAAGTTGGATACACGCCAACAGCCTTCAACTTAAAAATCCCAACCCGAAACCCGAACTCTGCTGGAAGCAGGCGAACTAGTACGCCGTAGCAAAAGTAACCGTACATCTTCTCGTATAATGAAAATGGTATCCCGATAGCCTGGAGGGTCAACCGATAGCCTAATGGGTCATTTACAGGGGATTCTACTGTTCAGTTATTTTTGCGATGGTGTACTAGTTGGTAGTTAACATCTCCGGATAAATATAGTTTTCCAATTCGCCATTTCCTTCGCCCACTTCTTTCCAGGAGTCGATATTAAATTTAATGGTGACAAATGAACCTGGGGCCATGTCGCCGATCTCTGCTTTCGTAAGATATTCGGCAACATAGGAGATCACCGGGTTGTGAGAGATGCACATTACATGCCTGTGCGTATCGTCGAGCGCTGCAAGAAAATGAAAAAATGTACGCGTGGACGCCTCATATAACTCATCGCTGAAAGTAATTGTCTTGCTATCCCATTTTAATCCATCGACCACAAGCCCAGCCGTTGCTTTTGCGCGTTCCGCGGTACTGGAAATAATTATGTCGATGGTGGTTTTTTCTTTATAAAGGTACGTTCCGATGAGCGCCGCTTCACGCATTCCACGTGGCGTCAACTTTCGCTCATGATCATCTTGCCCAACTTGTTTTTCTTTGCTTTCAGCATGACGTAACAAATACAAGTAGCGCTGCATATTAAAGTGGAGGTTAAACCGGTTGTTTCATGCAAGTAAATACTTAACGCAGAGAAAAAGATTAATCTTGCGCAAAAATTTGCTAACCGGGTGAATTTCAGAGTCTAATTGCCATCGCATTATGGTGAGCGGACGTGCCCCGGACAGAGGCAAAATTTGATTGTTTAAAAATTTGCGGATATTTGGGACCCTTGAATGTTAAAAAAAGCGAATGTCAAAGAATCTTGTAATTGTTGAATCTCCCGCGAAAGCGAAGACTATAGAAGGCTATTTGGGTAAAGATTTCAAAGTGGCTTCAAGCATGGGCCATATTCGCGATTTGCCGAAAGGAAGTGGCGCAATCGATATTGAAAACAATTTCGAACCCACTTACGAAATAAGTCCCGATAAGAAAGATATCATATCTAAACTAAGAAAACTTGCAGAAGACGCTCAGACGGTTTATCTGGCGAGCGATGAAGACCGCGAGGGGGAAGCGATTTCATGGCACTTAAAAGAAGTGTTGGACCTGACCGATGCCAAGACGAGGAGAATTGTCTTTACGGAAATTACAAAGAAAGCGATTCTCAATTCATTGGAAAGCCCACGCGGAATAGATATCGATCTGGTGAATGCACAGCAGGCGCGAAGGGTGCTAGACAGATTAGTGGGTTATGAACTCTCTCCTATATTATGGAAGAAAATAAAAACGGGATTATCCGCCGGTCGCGTGCAATCCGTAGCCGTAAGGTTGATTGTTGATCGCGAGCGTGAGATCGCCGATTTCAAAGCGAAGTCTTCTTTTAAGGTAAACGCGATCTTTGATCTTGGAAATGGAAAAAACCTGGTAGCGGAACTTTCTGACCGTTTTGAAAAGGAAGAAGAGGCCTTAGAATTTCTTGAATCGTGCAAAGGGGCAAAGTTTTCTATCACCGATCTTCAAACCAGGCCTTCCAAGCGGAGCCCCGCGCCCCCCTTTACAACGTCGACGTTGCAGCAAGAGGCGGCCCGGAAACTGGGCTTCTCGGTAATTCAAACCATGATGGTTGCGCAGAAATTATACGAAGCTGGTAAGATCAGCTATATGCGTACCGATTCTGTTAATTTATCGGATGAAGCACGGGCAGGAGCAAAAAATCAGATCAGCTCTGCATTTGGTAGCGAGTTTTTTCAACCCCGTGTATATAAGACAAAATCTTCCTCAGCGCAGGAAGCCCACGAAGCGATCCGCCCCACGGATTTTTCCGTAATGGATCCAGGTATGGATCGCAATGGCCTGCGCCTTTACGAGCTCATCTGGAAAAGGGCTATCGCCTCACAGATGGCCGATGCGGAGTTGGAAAAGACAACGGCGACCATAGGGATTTCTACAAATCCCAGAACATTGATAGCAACAGGGGAGGTGGTAAAGTTCGAAGGATTTCTGAAAGTGTATATGGAATCCCGCGACGACGATGATGAAGAAGAAAACAGCAAAGTACTGCCTCCGTTATCAATAGGACAAAATTTAAAGCTTGAAGAACTTATTGCCAAGCAGGTATTCACGCGCAATCCTCCGCGATACACGGAGGCGAGTCTCGTGAAGAAATTAGAGGAGTTGGGAATTGGCCGTCCATCCACCTACGCACCGACCATAACGACAGTTCAAAAACGGGGATACGTCGTAAAAGAAGCAAGGGAAGGAGTGGAACGAAAATATAAGGTCCTCACGCTGAAGAAGGATCAGATCACGAACGTTGAAGATACGGAGATCACGGGCGCGGAAAAGAACAAACTCTTTCCTACAAACACGGCAATGGTGGTGAACGATTTTCTGGTCGATCACTTTCCAGACATCACCGATTTTTCTTTTACCTCCGAAATTGAGCAGGAATTTGACGAGATAGCCTCTGGTAAGCTCAATTGGAAGAAGATGATCGATGATTTTTATCGGCCGTTCCATAAAAAAGTATCGGCGACTGAAAAAGTGGAGCGCTCATCTGTGGGTAAATCGCGTGAGCTGGGAGTAGACCCAAAGACTGGAAAGAATGTCTACGCAAAGCTTGGCAAGTTCGGGGCCTATGCGCAGATTGGAGAGAACCCTGATGACAACGGCGGCGAAAAACCAAAGTTTGCAAGCTTACGCCCGGGCCAGTTTATCGAAAACATCACGCTCGAGGATGCAATGGAACTGTTCAAGATGCCGCGTGATCTTGGTTTGTTTGAGGATAAGCCTATTGTTGTAAACATCGGGCGTTTTGGTCCCTATGTTTTGCACGACAAGAAATTTGTTTCCATCCCAAAAGACATAGATCCCTATGACATCGCCCAGGAAAAAGCCATCGAGCTAATTCAGGCGAAACGTATTTCAGACGCGAACAAAACCATCAAACTCTTCGACGAAAATCCCGATGTGCAGATTTTGAACGGAAGGTTCGGTCCGTACATAAAGGTTGGAAAAAAGAACGTCAAGATTCCAAAGGGCAAAGATCCGAAAGAGCTCACACTTCAGGAATGTTTGACGCTTGCTGAAAATACGCCCGAGAAATTTACGAGGGGAAGCATGCGGAGAAAAGAGGCTGTCAAGGAAGCGCCGGCAGCAAAGGTAACGGCGAAAAAGAAAGCGCCCGTGAAAAAAGCCGCGAAGAAGGCAGCTGCAGCGAAAAAAGCCGCTAAGAAAACAGTGAAGAAGAAAAAATAGCCTGCGCCGATCCTTCTTTTTTTTGGTGACCGATTTTCGGCGTCTGTTTAATTCTGAAGATCTATTCGTTAAATTTACTGAGGCCGCGGGTCGGCACCTGTGGCAATTTTACAATGAAAAAAATAACCGTACTCACCGGCGCAGGTATTAGTGCTGAAAGTGGTATTCCCACTTTCCGGGACTCTGATGGCCTTTGGGAAGGTTTTGACGTTATGGAGGTGGCTACTCCCGAAGGTTGGCGTCGAAATCCCGCTTTGGTGCTGGACTTCTACAATCAGCGCAGGAAGCGTGCGCTTGAAGTGAAACCCAATCGTGGTCATGAGATTCTCGTTGAGCTGGAAGAATACTTTGACGTCACCATCGTCACCCAAAACGTAGATGATCTGCATGAACGGGCGGGATCTTCAAACGTGATTCATCTTCATGGAAGTCTTTTTGAATCCAGGAGCAGCAGCAACGAAAAGTTAATTTATCCGATCGAAGGTTGGGAGCTGAAATTGGGAGAATGCTGTGCGGAAGGTTCGCAGTTGCGACCAAATATAGTATGGTTCGGAGAGATGGTGCCGTTGATGGGTGTTGCTGCGGAGCATGCAAGGCGTTCGGATATTTTTCTGGTGGTCGGGACATCTATGGCGGTTTATCCGGCTGCCGGGTTGATTGACTATGTGCCGTTCGAGTCGCCGAAATATGTAGTAGATCCAAACATCCCCGCCATTGCTCACATTCCTTACCTTCATAAAATTCCTGAAAAAGCGAGCAGCGGGATGGAAAAGTTGAAAAGTGAGTTAATGGCCTATGCGATTGGGTAGTCGTACCCAGTAGCTTGGTCTGTACATGGGTTAACGCGGTTTAATTGTTCTTGTATTATTTAACCGCAAAGGCGCAGAGACGCAAAGCAAAAAATCAATGTGGCTCGGTCTTAAGTAAGAAGGTCTAAACTTTCTTGCGTTTCAAAAGCGGTTTTCACTCGGCTTCACTCGCGGGCAAAAAGTTCAAATCGAACTTGTATTCTCTCTGCGCCTCAGCGCCTCCGCGGTTTAATTTTCTTCTCGATTATTTAACCGCAAAGGCGCAGAGACGCAAAGCAGAAATTCAAAGTGGCTCGGTCTTAAGTAAGAAGGTCTAAACTTTTCTTGCGTTTCAAAAGCGGTTTTCACTCGGCTTCACACGCGGGCAAAAAGTCAAATCGAACTTGTATTCTCGCTGCGCCTCAGCGGTTTAATTTTCTTCTCGATTATTTAACCGCAAAGGCGCAGAGACGCAAAGCAGAAATTCAAAGTGGCTCGGTCTTGAGTAAGAAGGTCTAAACTTTTCTTGCGTTTCAAAAGCGGTTTTCATTCGGCTTCACGCGGGCAAAAAGTCAAATCGAACTTGTATCCCCTCTGCGCCTCAGCGCCTTCGCGGTTTAATTTTTTGTCCATTATTTAACCGCAAAGTCGCAGAGACGCAAAGCAAAAATTCAAAGTGGCTCGGTCGTAAGTAAGAAGGTCTAAACTTTTCTTGCGTTTTCAAAAGCGGTTTTCATTCGGCTTCACGCAGGCAAAAAGTCAAAATCGAACTTGTATTCTCTCTGCGCCTCCGCGCCTCCGCGGTTTATTTTTTTTCTCCATTATTTAACCGCAAAGGCGCAGAGACGCAAAGCAAAAATTCAAAGTGGCTCGGTCTCAAGTAAGAAGGCTTAAACTTTTTCTTGCGTTTTCAAAAACGGTTTTCATTCGGCTTCACGCAGGCAAAAAGTCAAAATCGAACTTGTATTCTCTCTGCGCCTCTGCGCCTCCGCGGTTTAATTTTTTTCTCCATTATTTAACCGCAAAGGC
>DASUTP010000569.1:0-4362 GCA_036374515.1 Chryseolinea sp.
CCAAGACTATTCAATATAATTACAATTGGAGCTTTGCTGACATTTACCGTCTTTGTAACAGGCGCTCTTGTTCATTGGCAGCCGGGAGACTTTTTCCAGACAATTTGACGAGTTACTAATATATTTCCTTAGAGGGACACCTCTCGTTATCCCGATAACAAAATCCTGTAACATATTAGAGCTTCATTCGTCTCCAGCCAGAGTCCGACGAGTTAACAATTCAAAGCCCCCATTCTATGTTCAGTAATTACTTAAAAACTGCGATCCGTAGTTTATTTCGTAATCGTTTTTTTTCTGCTATCAATGTGTTTGGCCTTGCAGTAGCCATGACTATTTCAATGTCCATAATTATGCTTGTTGCCGATCAGTTGAGTTATGATCGGTACAACACGCGGAGCCACCGGATTTTCCAGGTAACTACCGTTGGCGCTACCACTCAGGATGGACAAGGTGAGCCTAATGCTGCCTCTACCATGCAATTAAAGCAAGAACTTCTGGATAACTACACGGGAATCGAAAAGGTGGTGCGTCTTAAAAAGGGGTTTGGAAACAGTTGGCTTGAATTTGATAACCAGGATGCGAACATACCATTGACTGGTTTTTTTGCCGACCCGGAAGTATTGGATTTGTTTCAATATGAACTTGAGCACGGAGATCCAACTACTGCATTAAAAGAACCTTACACAGTTGTGCTAACACGGAAAGCGGCCAACAAAATTTTTAAAGAAGAAAATCCGTTGGGGCACACCTTAAAAGTGGGTGACCTCGGCACATTTACCGTTGCCGGTGTACTTAAAGAGACCCGCAACAAATCACATATTCTATTTGAGAGTTTAGCCAGCATGGCATCGGTGAAAGGAATTCTTGATGACCGAAATTACCAAAACGAAATGGAAAGCTGGACCAATAATTCCAATGGCTGGACTTACGTGTTGCTGAAAGAAGGGAAATCGCTTCGTGATATTCAAACTTATCTTGATCAGATTTACCAACAGCATATCGCTACCATTACAAATCCCGATTTATTTAAGATGAGATTTGAGTTACAATCCATATTGGATATAACTCCAGGGCCCATGCTGGAAAATCCCATCGGTCCAATATTGCCCTGGCTATTTGTATATTTCTTTAGTGGCCTGGCAGTAATCGTCCTGCTTACCTCGTGCTTTAATTTCACCAATTTATCCATTGCCCGATCACTGACGCGCGCCCGCGAAATTGGAGTACGTAAAGTCACCGGCGCCACACGGTGGCAAATTTTTGTTCAGTTTATTTCCGAGTCCATCCTGTTGACAATGTTCGCCCTGATAGTTGCGCTTGGATTTATGTTCTTTCTTAAACCGAGGATCCTTCAGTTGAATTTCGCAAGAGCGCTTAACTGGGATCTTCAGGCAGACTATGTTGTGTACACCGTTGTTGTGCTCTTCGCAATAGTTGTAGGTATTCTTGCCGGACTGTTTCCAGCCGTTGTGTTATCAGCATTTCAGCCAGTGAAAGTTCTCAAGAATCTGAACAACCTGAAACTGCTCTCCCGACTGGGCATGCGCAAAGTGTTGCTGGTTTCGCAATTCACACTTTCTCTCTTTTTTATTCTTACGCTGATCCTGGTTTATAATCAGCTCACGCTATTTGTCCGGCAGGATCTTGGTTTTAACGCACAAAATAATATCATGGTGCGACTTAGCAACAGTTCACACGAGGCGCTGAAGGCGGAGCTGGCAAAATACAGCAATATCACATCCGTTTCAGCATCATCTCATATTCCAGCTTCCGGAGGCTTTTACCATCATGGGTTTAAAAGAAAAATGGAGGATACAGACTGGACAGATCTTGGATATTTTTTGGTCGACGAAAACTATCTGGAGAACATGAATATCAAATTGTCCGTTGGAAGATTTTTCACCGAGGGTAATGACGAGTTGAATAAACGCTCTATCATTATCAATCAACAGGCCGTGAAGAAATTTGGTTTTGCTTCCGACCACGATGCAGTAAACCAGGAGGTCATCTTTCAACCGGATTCTTCACGAAAGACGATTGTTGGTGTGGTGAAAGATTATAACCACAAGGATCTATTTTATGAGATAACACCGATGGGCCTTATGTATGATCCTGACCAATTTAAACTCGTGCAGGTAGAGTTCTCCGGGACATATAACGACGCGGTCAATGTGATCGGAAAAGCATGGGCAGTGGTTAATCCGGATTTGAGAATTGATCTTGAGAAAGTCGAGTCAGAAATAGCCCAGGCCTACGAGCTATTTTTCGGAGATCTTATTAACGTGATTGGCTTCATTTCCGTGTTGGCGATTCTGATCTCTTGTCTGGGATTACTCGGCATGGCTGCCTATGCAACCGAGACACGCCTCAAAGAAATTTCTATCAGAAAGATATTGGGTTCCAGTAACAAGGCTTTGATACTTCTTCTATCAAAAGGCTTTTTTACGATGCTCGCTATTGCTATTGTTTTGGGTGTGACCCTGGCCTACGTTGTGAACATGCTGTGGCTTGACAGAATTGCCTATCACACCTCATTGGATTTAACGGCAATAACTATTGGGGTATGTATTCTGATGTTCTTTGCAATCATTACTATTGGCTCGCAAACCATTCGTGCAGCATTTGTAAAACCGATGGAGAATTTGAAAGGTGAGTGATGATTTTAGACAGGATAAAATACATATCATGACTTAGGTCATAGTGTTACTATTAAAGAACCAAAGCCTTGTAAGACCTTGTGAAATGACAACCACGAAATCGGGCCACACATTGCCCGGGCGCACTTGTCGCCCACACCCAAAGCCAGTCAAGGAGTGTGCTCAGTATGTGGAAAGCGTTGGTAATGATGTAAGCTCTCCATTTTTCGGCCGCGTCAAATTAGAAAATTCATTTGTCATTGTTGTAATAACCAGTTGTGGACTTGTAAATGGTTGCTTTGGAAACCCTATGCTCGCTGGATTTCCTAAGGTTCTTGCCAGCATCAACTCCTTGAGAATGCTGAAGATTTGGGTTTCAGGAACGCTTCTTTTTCATTTTTTAACAATCTAAAGTTATAGGCCTTTTTGTCTAATCTTAAACCGTGTTATTTTTGGAGTAGCTTACAAAAGGACATCTTTTGAGAAGATATTTTTATGAAAATTAGCAGCACTAAATCAAATCAGTTATGAACTTTACCAAGTTGGTTCCTAATGTCTACTACCTAGATATCAAAGACGGTTTGAAACTATTTGTTGATTGTCTTGAATTTACTATCGGACATGAAGAATTGAAGTCAAAAAATCCGTTTTGTGTGATCGAAAAAGGCGCGTTGCAAATGTATCTTTTTGAAAATAAAGAACTAGCAAAGGAACATAATCCTGAATTTAGACTTGTAACGAATAGCATTGATGAGGTATATAAAAAAATAAGCTCATCACATCCGGAGTTTCTGCATCCAAATCTCAGTAAAGTCACGCTTCGTCCTTGGGGAGCAAAAGAATTTGCACTTAGGGATAATCAAGTATGTATCATCATTCAGCAATGGTAAAATCCTACAGGAAATGGGAGCGCAGGAACGTTTAGTATTCGCCGTGTGTCAGACCATTCTTATTTCCAAAGACGAGATCCAAGTGACAGGTGGCCAAATGATTTCCGGAGTATTCAATAAAAGTTATGCGGAAAAGTAATGCGATAGAAAAATACCTGATGGGACTTGTCCTGGAAGAAAGAAACGCTTTGAGTGAATTGCGAACTCAAATACTAAAAATAATTCCCGGAGTAGAGGAACGTCTTAGCCGTGGAGTCCCATTCTTTTATTACAAGGGCAAAAGAGTGGTAGGGTTCCGAGCATCTAAAACACATTTGTCTTTTTTCATTATGGAAGGCAAAGTATTGAAAGAATTGCACAAAGAAATAGCCGGTTTAGACTATTCATCTACCGTAATACGGTTTAGTGCAGAGAATCCTATCCCTGAAAAGATCATAGCAAAACTGGTAAAGGCCAGAATCCAAGAAATCGATAATTCATGCCCGAGCGTGATAGAGTGAGATATAAACATCCCGCACGGACCATGATAATTGATTTGATGTGACACGTTTTATAGACAGGCGTAGAGGCATTGTCGATCGGCTTGTTGGAACTACGTCTTGCACACCACTGTACGAACGCTTGCCAAAGCTTCAGCATTAGCGTTACGGATTCGTAAACAGAATGATCTACATGTCGTCAGGATCTTTGGATTTCCCGGAGTTGTCGCGCAGGGAAGGCGGCGAGGGGCTTATTGCTTTGGTTTCCTTGAATATTCTTAAGAGCATGAAGGAAATCGTCGTTCGAAAGATCTTAGGAGTATTGGGCTGTTGTCTATTGTCGCCATTGTTTCTGTT
>DASUTP010000570.1:0-8898 GCA_036374515.1 Chryseolinea sp.
GATAACAATCGTCCTATGATCCATAAATCTCTGAATGCCTTGGATGAGAAACTTGACGAACGTGCATTTTTCAGAGCCAGCAGAAAACACATTGTAAACCTCAGCTGGGTTGAAGGGATTGAACCGTGGTTCAATGGAGGCCTTATGGTTAAACTTCGGGGAGGTGACAAGGTAGAAGTAAGCAGGCGTCAGGCAGCGAAGTTCAAAGACATGATGAGCCTTTGAGAGGGCCTCTGCAAACCCAAAGCTTCGGCCCATTTCTCCAAAGTCGATCTAAATCTTACAAAACTGTGGAATATATTTCACACAGTATATTATCTTTTAAGTTAATCAATCACGGCTGATCGAATTAATGATTTTTTAAATTATCATTGCGTCTATGGTTGCTTTGGTGTACACATGACGCAGGGTGGCAAGGAAATTTCAATTGCGGAATTTAAAAGATTGCTTTATGAATTATACGACAAGCAATCCTATACGCATATAAGATTCAGGCGCCTGGGAGAAATGTGGCAGACAAATTTTTTTAAGATCTTTGATATGAACGACGAAGCAGTGATTTTTTCGGATGAAATATCAGGAAGGTTAATGAAAATAACTGACCTCGCCAGCATCATGCAATTTGAACTAGACCATAATTTCCAGCTCTTCATTGCCTATGTTCATTATGATGTTAGTCTTGATCTGCCCTAATGACGAGGATTGTTATTTTTTTTCTTTTCATGAAACGCCCCTTTGAAGTCGGGATCTTCTTTCTTCTTTTGCCAGTCGATATCCAGCGCCATTGCTTGGGCTTCTTCATGGGGAGTTTTCGTGATTTCTACTTCAGCAGGCAAAGTTTTCACTGGAATTTTTTCCCGAATTAGTTTCTCAATCTTTTCGATGTGGTAGGCCTCGGCTTTTGTGGCAAAGGTGATGGCCTTCCCTTCCTGAAATGCGCGTCCCGTGCGCCCGATCCGATGGACATAGTCTTCGTGAAAGGGCGGAACATCGAAATTAATAACATGCGAAACTTTTACAACGTCTATCCCACGCGCAGTTACATCCGTGGAAACTAATATCCGCAGGCGGCCTTCCTTGAATTCGTTCACCGCATTTATTCTGCTGTTTTGTCCTTTGTTCGAATGGATGACCTTTACCGGCCCGAATCCTTTTCGTTCGATAAAATTAAATACGTTGTCGGCCGATTCTTTTGTGCGGGCGAAGATCATCACCCTGTTATATTCTTCTTTCTTTTGCAGCAGGTATTCCAGGAAATTGATTTTTGTTTTGATGTTCGGAACGTGATAAAGTTCCTGTTCAACTTGTTTCGCTGCCGTGGCCTGTGGCGTCACTTCGATCTTGACCGGAAATTCCAAAAATTCTGCCGACAATTTTTCAACGCGCGCTGAAAACGTTGCAGAGAATAAGAGGTTTTGTCTTTTCCGTGGAAGCACCTCCAAAATTTTCCGGAGCTGCGGCATGAATCCCATGTCCATCATGCGATCAGCCTCATCGAGCACCAGTATTTTAATTTCTTTCGTCGGCAAATCACCACGCTGGTACAACTCTGTGAAACGGCCTGGGGTTGCAATCAAAATATCGACCCCTTTTTCAATCATTTCGATTTGAGTTTTGGGACCGATCCCGCCGTAGAGCGGAATGATCCGCAGGTCGGTATACACTGCCAATTGTTTGGCATGGTCGGCGATCTGGATGGTTAATTCCTTTGTTGGCGCCAGTACCAGGGCGCGAGGTCCATTTACCTGCGCGTACTTCACTTTCATCAGCAACGGTAAAAGATAAGCGGCAGTTTTCCCCGTTCCCGTCTGTGCAATGCCGATGATTTCTTGCCCCCCGAGAATAACGGGAATGGATTTTTGCTGGATTTCGGTAGGTGCTGAAAATCCAAGGTCAGCAACAGCATTTAAAAGTTGCTTGTTAAGATTAAAACTTTCAAAAGATGCGATCACTGACACGGTAGATATTAATTTTACCCAATGGAAACTAAACTTATAGTCAATGCAAATATAGTCAACGAAGGCAAGGTCTTTGTTAGTGATGTGCTTATTAAGGGAAAACGAATAGAGGCCATTGGAAAAGACCTTTCCTCGCGGCCGGCGGATCAGATCATCGATGCAGAGGGACAATATCTTTTTCCCGGAGTTATCGATGACCAGGTTCATTTTCGGGAGCCCGGATTGACACACAAAGGAAATATCTACTCCGAATCGCGGGCCGCGGTTGCAGGGGGCGTTACAAGCTTTATGGAAATGCCCAACACAAACCCGCCGACCTTCACGCAAGAACTTCTTGAACAGAAGTATGCTATTGCTTCACAGTGTTCCCTGGCGAATTATTCTTTTTTTATCGGGGCATCCAACGACAACCTCGAGGAGGTTTTGAAAACCGACATCACAAAGGTCTGCGGCTTAAAAATTTTCATGGGCTCCTCAACGGGGAATCTATTGGTCGATGACCCCAGGACTCTCGAAGGTTTTTTTTCCCGCTTTCCTTCTTTGATTGCCGCCCACTGTGAAGATGAGTCTACCATTCGCAAGAACTCCGCTGAATTCAAAGAAAAATTTGGAGACGACGTCCCCTTAGAGTGTCATCCGCTGATCCGCAGTGAAATGGCCTGTTATAAATCATCATCATTTGCGATAGATCTTGCTAAAAAACATGGTACCCGTTTCCATGTACTTCACATATCCACGGCGAAGGAGACCTCCCTCTTTGATAACTCCGTGCCATTGGAAAAGAAGAAAATTACCTCCGAAGCATGCATCCATCACCTATGGTTCAACGATTCAGACTATAAAAGACTTGGAACATTGATCAAATGGAATCCGGCCATTAAAACATCGCACGACCAGCAGGAAATTTTTAACGCGCTGCTGAACGATCACATCGATGTCATTGCAACCGACCATGCTCCACATACATGGGAAGAAAAACAGAACAAGTATTTTAGCGCTCCCTCCGGCGGGCCGCTGATTCAGCATAGCCTGGTGGCCATGCTGGAATTTCATTTGCAGGGAAAAATCAGCCTGGAAAAGATTGCACAGAAAATGAGTCATAATCCTGCAATAGTTTTTCAAATTCAGGATCGGGGATTTATCCGTGAAGGATATTTTGCAGATCTGGCATTGGTCGACTTAAACAGCCCATGGAAGGTTGAATCGGGAAACATTCTTGCGAAATGTGGATGGTCGCCATTTCAGAATGTGTTTTTTCAATCGCGGGTAAAAGGTACGTTTGTTTCGGGCCATTTGGCTTTTCAGGACGGCAATTTGAACGAAATTCAAAAGGGCGAGCGGCTTCTCTTCAACCGAAGGGCATAACTTTTCGAAGCTAAAAATGAACCCGGGGCCAAAAAACCGCGTTAATCGCTTTTGTTAATTCACAGGGGCTGTATACCTTTGCCCTCCTGCATGGTGGATGTAGTTCAGTTGGTTAGAACATCAGATTGTGATTCTGAGGGTCGTGGGTTCGAGTCCCATCATTCACCCAAAAGCCCTGGAAACAGGGCTTTTTTAGTCCATCCCAGATCCAGCTTGATCCCTGGGCTCAGCTCGGATTTAAACGGTGCTTACCTGCAGTAAACGTTCTCAAATTTGATCGCAGGCTTTGGCGGAGACGAAGAAGTTTTCGTTCGACGAATGTTGACGGGCTCGCAAAAATCATAGCGGTTGAGTGAATCATAACGACCACGTCGTCTGATCAGCGTAACAGTCATCCATTAATTTCATTAAAGAAAAACTTCACCAGAGTCAACGTTGTGATCAAAATATTTTTATTCTATGTTTAATCTATGATCGCATGGAAGGAATTTAAGAATTTGTCGCTTGAGGAGAAGATCACAACTTTGTACGAGAAAGGTACATTTGTAATGGCCATTCGTTACTACGGTTATAAAATCAATTTGTATTTACTTGGAAATTATTACCTCGAAGTTTTCATTAATCACAAGCACACTTTGATTGAAAAAATCGTTCCGCTGGATCCTATGCACTCCAGAATGAAATTTTATTCCGATCAGATCAAGTTGCCGGACGATACTTACTAGTTCTTTATCGCTTCGAATCTCCAAATGAAAAAAGTAAAGGACTATTTTTTAGAGGGTTGCCTTATTGTTTTTAGCGTTCTCTTTGCACTCTTCATAGAGAATTTCGTTGAGAATATTAAAATCCGTACGGAAAAAAAGTTAGCCCTGGAAAGGATCAAAATGGAATTACAAAGAAATGAGAAAATTTTAACCGAATGGATCGTTCTTCACCAAAAAGTATCCAACCGGCTCGACGTTGCTTTGTCTGGAGAGAACGACAGCCTAAGAAATGCGTTGTTAAAATACACCTCTTTCAACTTCGGCGTTCTCACCCAAAATCAACAAATTGTCAATACCGTACTAACAAATACTGCATGGGAAACCGCTAAGTCGACCGGAATCATTGCAGAATTTGATTTTGAATTGATCGAACACCTGACGCAGGTGTACTCCCTTCAAAACACCGTCATGAACACAACGCTACAAAATATTATTCAGGTATATTTTGACGAAAGCAGTCACGACATGGAGCGGCTCGACATCACCCTAAAACAAATGGATATCCTTTTCCGTGAATTAGTCGGCCAGGAAAAACTTTTGGCCTCTGTATACGACTCGACCGTTAGAAACTTTAAATAGCTGTTCGCCGGGAGCTATTGTTTCGGTAATGTGAGTCTGCGCGCAGGTAGCCAAGACGTTAGTCTTTCATAACCGGGAGATAATTGCTTAAGGGGCCATTCGTTTAGGTCAAGCATTTTCGAGCTTGCCGGGCTAGATATGAAACAACCATTCCCCGTATTTAACATCCTGCGGATTAAAATCCCTTCGTTTGACAAATTTTCTGCTTAACACCAACACATTCTCACACCTTTCTAAAACAAGATTCTTATAACCTTCCGAAGACCCTCTTTTGCTATAGCCCGATTTCTGCCAGCATAATATGGTCGGAGTTCCTTGCTTAGGCATGAAAATTCCGTGAACGTGAACCGTTCGATACCCGTTTTCCCCTGCTAATTTAAGACTGCAAATATTCCTTGAATTTGCGGCGCCCAAAAGCTGCTTCGTAATATTTTCGAGGTTTTCAATTTGCAACTGCATTAGCTTTCTTTCGGTATTCGGATCCAAAAGTAAATGAATCGACTCCAACTATATCACTCGTGCGTCAAACGGAACGCATTGCCAGCACCCTGGACATAATTTTTATAACTGCTCAAGCGTCAAATTGTTTTGGCATCTTTCCCTTCAAGGAAGCAACATCAAAAGTTTGGTGCCAATAAATACTTTGAATAAAAATCGTCAATTACTTTCACGGCATCTTCGGGTGTATCCACTACGTTGAACAGATGATCATCATTTTTCCCTATCATACCCTCTTCGAGCAATACCTTCATCCACCAGTCCACAAGTCCTTTCCAAAACTTTTTACCCACCAGGACAATCGGAAAGCGGCCGATCTTTTTTGTTTGAATAAGGGTAAGGGCTTCCGTTAACTCATCCAGTGTGCCAAATCCTCCGGGCATTACGATGAATCCCTGAGAGTACTTCATGAACATCACCTTGCGCACGAAGAAGTAATCAAACGTTATTAACTTATCGGGATCAATATAGATGTTGCCTTTTTGCTCGTGAGGTAAATAAATATTCAGGCCCACCGACTTACCCTTGGCCCGATTCGCGCCCCGGTTACCCGCCTCCATAATACCGGGGCCTCCGCCGGTAATGACTCCATAACCATGCTGCACCAACTGAAATGCAATCTCTTCTGCAGTTTTATAATACGGATTACTGGGCCGCACCCGGGCTGATCCAAAAATAGTTACACAAGGGCCAATCTTCGCGAGCTTTTCAAGGCCCTCAACAAACTCCGACATAACCTTAAAAATCATCCAGCTGTTCGCCCCCTTGATCTCTGACCAGTCTTTGTCCTTAAACGCCTGGCGAATCTTTTGCTCCTCTTCCAGCTCTTCCTGGGTCAGCACCGTCTTAACATTTGTTTTCCTCGCTTTCATATCCATAATTTACTGCGAAAGTAATCGGAATTGTCATTCCGTTCTTTTTTGCCGAAACTTGTTCACTCCTTCGTAACAAGATCAAATCGAAAATAGGAACGAATATACAAGTATGATGGCTAAATCGGGCTACCTGAAACTTACTGTTCCAATCATCCTTCTTACGTTGTACATAATCGGATGTAAAACGGAAAAAAACAGAATCTCAGCGGACGGTGTCGACCCTGATTCATCTTGGGCTCTATTGTCTTTTGTAAAAGCAGACACCGTGAATCCGGTTCTCGAAGCAGGCGAGAATTCTTTTCAATGCCCGATACTCAGGCGAGAGGTAAAGTGGGATGAAAAGGATGTCTTCAATCCTGCGGCCGTTGTCAGGGATGATAAAGTATACTTGATTTTCAGGGCCGAAGACAAGGTGGGAAAATTTGCCGGAACGTCGCGACTAGGACTCGCCGTGAGCAACAATGGACTTCATTTCAACAAAAGCAAAGAACCTGTATTTTTTCCCGATGAGGATAGCCTTAAAGTGTACGAATGGGAAGGCGGGGTGGAAGATCCAAGGATTGTCGAGTCGGAGGACAGCACTTATATTATGACATATACCGCGTATGACGGACACGTTGCACGCTTGATGCTCGCGACTTCGCGGGACTTGCTCAAATGGGCTAAATACGGCCCGGTACTCAAAGGGAAAAACAAAAATACGTGGAGCAAATCAGGCGCCATCGTCACGCGTCAAGAAGGCTCGAGGTTTGTGGCCACGAAAATCAACGGTAAGTATTGGATGTACTTCGGAGACACCGACCTTTTTATTCTTACCTCCGACGATCTCATCAAATGGGAACCGATCGAAGAAAACGGGAAATTTAAATCTGTGTTGAAACCGAGGGAAGGCTATTTCGATAGCAGACTCGTCGAAAGTGGACCTTTTGCGTTGCTTACCACCGACGGAATTTTATTGCTCTACAACGGCATGAATCATGACACCAAGGGCGACACAACGATTGCCCAAGGCGCATATTGCGCCGGCCAGGTGCTATTTGACAAAAATGATCCCACATCCGTAAAAAGCCGTCTTGAAAAAAATTTCTTACAACCGTCCAAGCTCTACGAAACCACAGGGCAGATAAATCAGGTATGTTTTGTGGAGGGGCTTGTGAATTTCAGGGATAAATGGTTTTTATACTACGGCACGGCCGACTCCAAAATCGCGGTAGCCGTAAAATAAACCTTTCCTGAAAAAATGCAGCGGCTATTTCGCCAACAGATCGTTCAATGCGTCATTCAGGTTTTCAAATTCAAACCTGAAACCAGTGGCTTGAATCTTTTGACTGGAAACCTTCGTTCCCCTTAGGACTAGATCAGACATCTCACCAAGCAGCAGCTTGAGCACGAACGATGGAATGGGCGGCAGGATAATTGGCTTTCCCATTGCTTCGGCAAGCTGTTGCGTGAACACACTATTTGTAACGGGGTTTGGAGCGACAGCGTTATAAACACCTTCCATTGCTTCGTCATCAACTGCCTTGATGTAAATCCGGCAAAGATCATCGAGGTGAATCCAGCTTAAAACCTGTGTGCCTTTTCCCAGCGGTGCACCGACATAAAATCTTAATGGCTTCATCAACTCTTTCATGGCCCCCCCGTTTTCGCTGAGAACAACTCCTGTTCGTAGCTTCACAACCCGTATCCCCAGCGTGGCGATTTGGTCAACGCATGCTTCCCACTGATGTACTACTTCTGCCAGAAAACCATCCCCTTGTTTATCGTTCTCATGAAACATATCGTGGCGCTCCTCCACTCCATAGTAGCTAATGCCAGAGGCAGAAATGAACGTTTTTACATTGTGATTTCCTTTTTTTAACTCGTCGTACAGCAACCACGTTGAATGCGTACGACTCTTGAGGATCCTGTTTTTCCGATCTTTGGTCCAAGGCTTTCCGCCAATACTTTCTCCTGCCAGATGAATGATGGAATCAGGAAACCGGATCGAGGTGCTGTCAATTTTATCTTTGTCAGGATCCCACAAAAACGTTTTAGGCTTCTCTGAACTAGCGGAACGTGCAAGATTAGCTACTTCGTATCCATTTCGTTGGAGGAGCCCGGTAAGCCGTGTACCGATAAGTCCGGAGGCACCAGTTATAAGAATTTTTTGATTCAAAGGCTATGCGTCAAAAGCACTGTAAATTAAACCATTTTTGACATTGCGCTTAACAAAGTGAGACTATGCATTATTTACTAGTTATGTTAAAGGGGCTCCTGCGAAAAATGGCTTGAATTTCGGTATGTTGTCCGTTGACCTGACGTGCTTTCGGGCAATCACCAACAGCATAAAATTACCTGCCGGATTTATCGATGCCACCCTACATTTTACGTTCATACAAACGTAGTGACACAACCTACAGAATGATTCGTGTACCCGCGGCAAGGCTGTTGTTAGTAAAAGTTGCAATCGGCTATTAGGGTAAGCGCAATTTACCCCACAAGTAACGACCCCTCTCGGAGAACCGATTATCTAAACGTGTAGCCCATCTTTAACGTCACATTTGTTCCTGGATCTAGATTGCTGAAAATCTGGTCAGCTGCTTTGTATGATTCAAACACCAGTTTTCTTTTTGAACCTAATATGTTGGTGACATTTACACCAACCTGAAACTTTTTGGCGGGGCCGAACGATTTGTTGGCGTTGAAATTCAAACTATTGAAAGGCACAGAATAAACATCAGGCTTTTCGGCAATTCCAACGAACGTTAAGGTCTTGCCCTGAACATAGTAGTACAGACCGGCCTCGATTCCATTTTCAATGCCATTATATGCTAAACCTGCATTAATAATGCAAGGTGCTTGTCCGGCCATATCCCT
>DASUTP010000571.1:0-23388 GCA_036374515.1 Chryseolinea sp.
CGTTGTTGTCTCACCTATAAATTGAACGATGAGTTGAACGCGCATGCTGCCCATTACCTTCCGGATACCAATCTCCTTCAACCTGCGGGCGGAAATTGCTATGGCTGTATTGGTCAAGTTGAAACACGCTATCAGCAAGATCAGGGAACTCATTACCATAGATCCTATGATTGCCGACAATGGGGGCGCCGCCCAAGTCCAGGCCTGCACATTATCAGCCCTGTCACGGGATGCTATTGTACTGAATGGGTCCAGCCCATACTCCTTTATTTGAAAATCATCGCGGACTTTATTATTGTTTTCCACATAATGCTGAAGTTGCTGGTGCACGACACCTGTACGACGGGCGTCTTCAACTTGCACAAACAGTGTACTTTCTTGCTTCCAATCGTCTTCACGTACGCCGGCAAATTCGTCCTTGAAGTTCTCGAAGTTCATGTACGCCGACCCATTTAACTTGCAAAAACTTGAATTCATGGGAGGCTCGCGAAATATTCCTGCGATCTGGATCTCTTTTAATTCGCTGCCAAAGACCTGTTTGATCGTTTTACCCAGCGCTGCTTCTGCACTTCGGAAAAGCCGGACGGCCATCGATTCACTGATGAAGACGCTGCTGTTGTCTTTCAAGGAGCCTGGATCGCCTGCAATAAATTCAAATGTGAAGAGGTGGAAAAAATCGGGATCCACGTATGTGAGATTCGACGGAAAAAGATCGTCTTCCCGTTTAAAATTTGATTGCGAAGGAAAGTACCGGGTTGATCTACTGACATCGGTAAAATTCTTTTCAACGACTTCACGCATCGGCAACGGTGCATAACCGTATCGTGTCAGTTTATTTTCAAACTCCCTTACCGCGCTGACGCGATAGATTGTTGATTTGTTTTGATGTACGTTGTCAAAGGTTGCATCGTATTGATATGCGAAATACGCGACGATACAGTAGGAGATTCCGATGCCCATACCCAGGACATTGATGATGATAAACAGTTTGTTCTTCATCATGTTGCGGAAAGTAATCAGGAGATAGGTTTTGGTCATGGTCGTGTTCATGCCAACAAATGTGCCAGGTATGGGTCAGTGAAATTGGCGCCTACACGCGGCTGCTTGCAGGTGCAAGCGTTCGTCATTGGGATCGATGCGACCGGTTATGAACGTATGCGAGCCGGATCGAACTTTCCGGCGAGCGTGCTCTTTGCAAGATGATATCAGCCAGACGTTACCGTGGCATGGAAATTTAGTCCTTGGGGTTTACTTACTGCAGCCCCTTGGTGAAGGATAAAAGAGCGACGTCCATATGATCTAAGTGGCTATAAATCCTGCTCTTTAATTCTACATGTTTGGGATTTATTTTTTGTACGACGCCGGCCAGGTCTTTTACCGGTTGAACCGACCAAATTGAATCCTCACGCTGGCCGGCGCTTATAAAGATCTGCAATGGGTGGCTGTTGTCTTTCAAGTGTTGCGGCAAGTCCTTTATGAAAAAATCGTTATACCACAACGTAGGACTAGCTGATACAAATTTGTTGAAGGTGCTCGTTTTTTTCTTCAACTGGTTCATTAAGCTATACAGTACAAAATATCCGCCAAAAGAGTGTCCTAACAAAGCCCGTTCACTCTGTTTGGTCCGGTACTTCCCGTCGATTACAGGAAGTAATTCCTCTGTTAGAAATTCATAAAAGCGTTCGCCGCCACCGACGGTCTCCATTTCATCGGACTTCAAAGCGGCGGGATACAAATAGTCCCGTGTACGAAGCGAATCCATTTCTTTAAAGGACCTATATCCGATCGCCACCAGAATAGTCGGCTCCAGCAGTCCCGCGATTTCGTACTGTCGCAAGATCGAAGCCATCATCGGAAAGTAAAAATTGCCATCCAGTACATAGGCCGTGCGATAATGCGCATCCGGGTTTTCAAAATAAGCGTGCGGAACTTGCACGTTGATAACAAACGTATCCCGAACTATTTCGGAGAAATGAGTAAATCTTTTTGTCGATTCGTCCCCTTGACTGACCACGTCGTTTTTCTCAGAACACGCAAGCAGCAAGGCGCAAATCAATATGAGCGATACTTTCATATGTTAAGGGTTACTGCCTGGATGTATGACTCTCTAAAAAAGTTTCAGGAGCGGTGTTTTCTTTTTGCCCGGCAACGCAATCACCTGATCGGGGTAACTGTATGCCTGGAGCTGCATCGGTTTTATGGCGCAATGCTTCCCCGAATAGGGTATTGATGTCACCTGTGTTGTCCGATATTTTTGCTTCGCGAATCCGTTGAGGTGATTCAGTTAATAGACGTTGTAACATTATTTAAGAAGACCAAATCGTCGCGCTGAAGCACGGACCACAATTAATCGTCAAAAAAAAATCAACAAAAAAAGCAAAAGGACCTATGCAAAACATAACCGATTATCTCAAAACCCCTGAAGCCAACCTTGACCCCCGTGAAGTCTTGCAACGGTCTCCCAAGGCGCTGCTCGGAGTAACCGATGCTGCCGCAAATCGGTTGGAAACCGATCTGGGTATTAAATCGATATTTGATCTTGCTTCGTCGCGAATATTTGCAAACGCGCACGAACTGCTGGTCGCAGGGTTGGATCCTACCAGCACATTGTTTCAATTCGGCACCGCTCCGGCTGACATCGTCAATGAGGCGTTGGTAGCAGGCATCAAGATTGATGAGCTTCGTTTTCAGCCCATTAATATCCTGGAAGGATTGACGGCGACTACTGCAGCGTCTTTATCGACAGCGCTCGATGTAAAGACCGTCAGGGATCTGGCCTTATATCCGCCGTACCTTGCCGCACGCGCAATTCTTACCTCGATATTTTTCCCTGAAACGCTTCCCGCTTACGACAAGGATGCCCCGGCCGACCTTGTTCCCAAATCAGGCGAATATCCCACGGAGCGAGTCTTTTACAAAACGCTGGTAATCGACGAGTTAGAAGAGGATGTCGCGCAACTAAAGAAACTTGAGACAGCCGGACCCGTAGACATTTTGCCAATCACTGGTGCCGATTTTGGTTTCAAGAAACCAGCGATCGGTGCAATGCTTACCTATTCGCAGTCGTGGTTTGCGCAGGGGGTTGCATTGGGTCAGCTCCTTCACAGCCTGGCACTCGCTCCCGGAGAAAGCACACGCATGGCAATGATCGATTGGTCGCGTCGGAGTTCCGGAAAACAAGAGGAAGGTGTGTCAGAAACCGAAGCGTTGAGCAACACAACGCAGCACAATCGGGCTCTCAGCGAAGTAACAAATGCAGTTGCCAGTGAAGCGCAATCCGGATTTTCAAAAACACAGGCGGGAAGTCATAGTGTGCAGGAAGGAGGTGCTGCAGGCTTCAGTTTGGGTCCTATCACCATAGGAGATTCTTCGGGCAGCGCCAGTAATTTTACTGAGGCAATGAGTTTTTCCAGCTCTTCCGGTCGACGTGACTTATCTGCCGCCATGGCGCAAAACGTTATGGATAGCACGCAGCAAAATGCGAACGCAGTCCGTAACCGCCGCGCATCCGTTGTCAAAGAAGTTTCGCAGGAGGAACATGAAAAGATAAGTACCCGTGTAGTGACGAACTACAATCACATGCACGCGTTGTCAATACAGTATTATGAGGTGATTCAAATTTATCGGGTAGCCGTTCAGTTAAGCGAAGTGGTAAAATGCCTTTTCATCCCCATGAAACTCATCAATTTCGAAAATCCGGAGATCGTCCGGAAATTTCAGGCAGCGCTGCTGCGCGCTGCTATAGACAAGGACGCGGCCGATCTGTTGGCAAATAATTTCGACAGCGTCGATGTAAAGTCGCTGGCGACGGAGGGATTCATCTCGTTAAAGAATGGTGGTCTTGTGCCACATGATATCAAGGACGCTGGCAAAGTAGTGGGCCTACCTAATGAAACAAAATTTACGGGTTTTTACATTATGCCGGCCGGCGTAGATGCAGGGCTTGGTGTCACTATTTTTCTACGCGACGGAACGCAGGTAGCTGGAAGCCGTCAGGGACAAAATATAAAATTCCCGGATACCGTATACATTTATGAAATTGCCTCTATTGGGATGAGCAACCCTAAGCCAGCGGAATTGCCGTTTTTGGCCGCCGCCAATTTTTTATACAAGGGCGTGCCGTTTAGTTTTGACATTTCCATCAAGCTGGCGGCAAGCGCAGCATCTCAAAGCATTCTCACTTTTACCGGGGGTGGTATACGCGCCAAGCTTACCAAGCACTTGCAGGCCAACCGGCTCCACTACAGCCAGGCGATATATAAAGCGCTGGACCCCGCTACCATAACGTTGTTGCTATCTGAATATGCTTATGGTAATAAGCCGCTCACCGTGCAGATCGATCCTCAGCCCGTAACCACCGCCGGCAATTATCTGGTCTTCAAAACGCACGTGAACCCGGATGCCGATGGCCAGCTGGAGGCTGAAAGGGAATGGGCAGAATGGTTAGCCGAACATGGAATTGATTTTAGTAATGTAAAACAAGACATCGTTCCTTTGCCAAGCGGCGGCGTGTTTGGGGAAGCAGTGCTCGGGCGCTATAACTCCGCCGAAAAACTTGACATGACGAGATTCTGGAACTGGCAAGATTCGCCCATTCCGCTTGTCGCCTCGGACATCGCGCCGATTCAGGCGGGCAGCCGCGCACAAGAAGAAAAGTTGACCGCAGGCAATTTCAGTCAGCCTCTCGTCAATATTGTTTCGCCCACGTCCTTGCCGGAGCCTACGGGTATGGCCGCGGCCCTGCAGACTATTGCCAATGGAAACATGTTCCGCGATATGAGCGGGTTAGCCTCCACCATCGGTCTCGCACAGGCAGGACTGGCGTCGAGTGGGCAGGGAGCCGGCGAGGCAGCGGCGCAAGCAGGTTCAAATATGGCGACAGCAGCTAAGAAAGAGGTGGAAATGTTTAAGGCGGCACTCGCCTTTGCAGCCACTATGTTTGGGAAGGGCAGCCCCGATACCTCGCCGTCCACAATTTCCAATGAAGGGGCGAAAGTAAACCACGGCAGAAGCATGGATCAACGCGCTGTGACTTCCACGGGAGGTGGATCGAATGGAGTGGGATCGATGCCTCAGGGCGGCGGAAGTTCCGGAGGTGGCGGAGGGGTTTCGCCTAACGGTACCCCTGTTGTAAACGCAGGAGGAAGCCACGAAGAAGCAGCATTCAACCGGGCGGTATGGGGAACTCAGGGACAGTCGCAGGGAAATGTTGCGAAGAGCCTGTTGGGCTTTGCGCTGGAAGCCGGTCCTGCTGGAGGCGGCGCCGGCCCTGCATTAGATGCCGGGAACTTTGCAACGTTTGTCACCGATAACAGGCTTGACCTTGAAATTGCTGATGTTCTCAGGGCCCTTGACACATACCCTGCCGATAGCTGGGCAAAGCAGATGGCGGCCTTTGCGCATCATGAATTATCGGTGGGAAACCTGGTGGCCTTTGTAAAAAAAGGAAACCTTTCGAAAATCAAGGCGAAGCTTGGGGCTGCCGATCATGCAGTCGTAGATTCGGATGCCGCCGTATTGAATGGATCAACCAATGGCCTCACCCGCGGGACAATCGGCGGACCCGGTGCCTATAAAGGCTACATAATGATGAAAGATGATTTTGTAGATAGCCGGCTCGTGCCAGGTCCGGGACGTGAATACCTTGCCTGTGCTCTAGTGCATGAGTTGACGCACTTCCGTAACCGTGACTACTATAATCAGCTCGACAATACGCCGCCATCCACCAATCCGGCGTTATATGTCGATGCGGCAAAAGCTGCGGCTGAAACAAATACGCAATGGGGTGCCAGCAGGCTAATGCAGGAAATAATCTGCGATCATGTGGCATGGCGAGTTCAGCAGGATCTGCGATTGAAAAGCGCTGGTACTCCGATTCGCACAAACCCGGACAAGAAAGGATTTTTCAAATTTGGTTTATCATTGGAATCCGCCTTCAATATTCCCGGCAACGGATACGTTGCCCATATCAAGGCTTTGGTTCCAAGCAAGCTAAATCAGCAAATCGGCATATGGATGCGTGAAGCCGGTAAAAAATCGTTATTCCATGACGATCCGACAAAGAACGCTGCTGTGCGTCAATTTTTTGAAGACGCTTACAATGAAGTGCAGCCACAGTTTCAAACACCGGTTGTACCGGCCGATGGTGGAGTCTAACAAAAATGAATGGTTCTCAAAAAAAGAGGTGGTTGCCGCAAGGCGATCACCTTTTTTATGAATGAAAATTGTAAGAAAATCCACGACATCATACCGTTCCCGAGCAGCCACGTATTTTTGGGGCTATTTCTAGATTTTATTTGAAAGACGACGTATGCATCAGCAGACGACTGGGTAGTTGATTTAGTTAATGGGAGGCTGAGCTTTTCGTTACCGCACTCGAAGGCGACCCAGAAACTGGCTATAAACGTTTATGTGCGGGTAGATGAAGTTGATGAACTATTTAGAAAATATGTTAGCAGAGGCTTGATGGTGCCCAACAGACTTGAGTCCCCGGTTCATAATAGTCCTATAGAACAAAGTTGGGGCAAGAGAGAGCTTTTTTATATCCGACCCGAGCGGAAATACTCCGAGATTTGGTACATTTATTAGCCAGGAATTTTATTGTCTGTCATCAATGTCAGGTTCTCTTGCCAACACCGAGTCACAAATCAAACAAAAAATAAACATGCGACGCATACCCCTCTACTCAGCCATTATTTTTTTAATGGTATTAATCTCCTTGCCAGCCTTCTCACAAAAAGTTCTTTCAACCATCCTCAAAAAGGGTGAGATACGCGTTGGCACAACCGGAAACCAGCCGCCCTTCTCAATGAAGGCAAAGAATGGCGAGTTGGTTGGCTATGAAATTGATTTGGCAAAAACACTCGCCAAACATATGGGCGTGAAACTAAAATGGGTTGAAATGCCTTTTTCGGATTTACTAAGTGCGCTGAAAGCAGGAAAAATAGATGCAGTAATGTCGGGCATGACGATGACGCCAGAAAGAAATTTGGAGGTCCTTTTTGCGGGTCCATATTTACTTTCAGGCAAATCCATACTTACGAAATCAAAACTGATCAATGAGATTTCAACAGCCGCATCGGGCAGCGAAAAGAAATATAAGATCACCACTTTGAAAGGATCAACCAGTGTTGAGTTTGTCAAAAATTTTATTCCCAAACACGAGCTAATCCTTGTTGACAACTACAATGATGGAGTGGAAATGGTATTAAATGACAAGGCCGATGCGCTTGTCGCCGACAAACCGATATGCGTGGTTACCATGATGAAAAACCAAGGTAAGGATCTTGTCATGTCCGATAAGCCATTGACAATCGAACCTATAGGGATGGCGTTACCTTCCGACGATCCTCAATTTTTGAATTTGGTCGAAAATTATATTGCCTCCCTGGAACTTTCCGGTACCCTGCCGCTGCTGGAACAAACGTGGTTTCAAGACGGAAGCTGGATGTTGAACGTCGAATGAGATCATTCATGCGAGGATGCATTATCGTTGATCTGTATCAAGGGCAAGAGTTGCTTCGGCCAGGATGACCGTAGAAAACCCCAAGCCTAACAGTTGTTACAAATTGAAATATTCTATTATTTCTTACTTTTGCCCTTTATACAATTTCGAACTACATGTTCTTAAGCAAAATTAAAAGCAAAGAATCGGGAGTACTACTCTATGGAATTACACCCCCTAAAGCAGAAACAGAAGTTGGAAAAATCAAAGAGATAGCGGAGCGCGCGCTTAACCGCCTTTGTTCGCTCGATATTGATGCGCTGGTCGTTTACGACGTGCAAGACGAATCGGCCAGGACCGCTGAGGAGAGACCGTTTCCCTTTGCCAGTTCGCTCGACCCTTTTGAATACTCAAGCCAATATCTGCAGCGGCTCGATGTGCCCAAAATAATCTATCGTCCGGCAGGAAAATTTTCAAAAGACGAATTAAACGGGTGGCTTCAAAGCCTGAAGGTGCATGGCTTTTATCCAATATTTGTTGGCTTGCCTACGCCTGACTATGTTGTCAAGACCAGTCTTTCAGATGCCTACAAACTCTGGCGCGACAATCACGAAGATCATTCTGTGATCGGTGCGGTCACAATTCCCGAAAGGCATGCCATTCTGAAAGATGAAGATGTGAGAATATTGGATAAGGTGCAGTCGGGCGTTTCTTACTTCATCTCACAGTGTATTTTTAATGTTGAGTATACAAAACGAACCCTGGAGGATCTAGTCGTTGCCAGCAGGAACCGGGGAATGGATTTACCGACTATCATTTTCACATTAACCATTTGTGGCTCTGCAAAGACCCTTCTTTTTATGGAATGGCTGGGCATCCATGTCCCTGAAAACCTAAAAGAAGAACTTAAGACCTGCCCAAATCCTGTTGGCCGCTCCGTTGAGATCGCCGAGAATATCGCGAAAGATTTGATCCAATATTGTAAAGACAGGTCTATACCGTTCGGATTTAACATTGAAAGCGTTGCTATCAGAAAAGAAGAAGTGGAAGCGTCACTTGCATTGCTAAATACAATAAACGGGTTGTTGAAGTTAAACGGGTTTCGCCAGGAGAAAAAAATGGGAGCCCCCGCGGTGTCAGCGGCTAAAGTCGGGGTTGCTCTATAGAGATTTGCCGATCGTTAATCAAAGTTGAGCCTGATCCTGTTCTCAGAAGTTAATATTAAGTTTGGAAATGTACTGCCGGGTGATGGATGGCCAATCCAATCGAGCGATCGTTAAATAAGCCATGGACCATGGGCAGGGAATACTTCCTGCGCGTCTAGGAGTGTCAACGTCCATTTCTTTTTAATACGGCCATTAATGCTTCGATGTCTTCGTCGTCATTGTATACGTGTGGCGATATCCTGATAATGTCGCCTCTTACCGAGACAAATACTTTATTTATCTGAAGTTCCTGTAGAAAAGTTTTTTTATCCACATTAGGAGGAAGCAGGAAGCCGAAAAGGTGACTTGCCCGGTATTCATCGTTTTCATACCAATATCCAAGATCGCGAAGACAATTGAGCAAAGGTTTGATCAAATTATCGCAATAACCCTGAATTGAGCTGACTCCCCATTGCTCAAGTTGTTGTAGTCCCTGGCTCAGCATGGGCATATGGATAAAATTGCTGAATTCCCCCATGTTGTATCTCCCGGCACCGGGAATATAATCGTCAACGTAACGGGTGAGCCCGGAGAAGTCATGAGCATTTGAACGCGTCATCCACGAGTCTTCAAGTGGCGCGCCATCGTTGAACACCTCGCTGTAGTATGCAAGACCAATGGAATAAGGACCCATTAGCCATTTGTATGCGGCGCACACAAGTGCATCTATTTTCAAGTCTTCAACATCCAGGGGCAGGGCGCCTACGGATTGAGTGCCATCGGCAATAAAGTAGGCTCCCATTTCTTTGCAACGGGATCCAATTTCTTTTAAGTTAAATTTTGTTCCATCAGCCCAATGGATCGTAGACAACATTACAGCAGATGTTTCATTGGTGATGGCGTTGACAATTTTTTCTGACCAGGCAGCCGCCCTGTCCGGGACATTTATCGGTTCAATGACCTTAAGCTCTTTTTTATTTTTTCTGCACCACTCCCGCATGGTGTAATGATCGCTGGGAAAGTCATTGCCAACGACGATCGCATGGCTTCCCGACGCTGTCGGAATGTTGTTTACAGCGGCTTTGAGCCCGTACGATGCGGACGGGATTATGGCTATCTGTTTTGATGGGGCATTGATCAGTTGGGCAAATCTTTTTTTCACGTCTTCCGCTCCCGAAAAAAAATCGTCCGCTTGGATCTGAGACGGATTCAGCTTGCGTCGCATGCCGGCTATACCAGCGTCGTATACCGATTTCAGTAATGGTGACATGTATGCGGCGTTGAGATAGTGAGTGCCGTCTTCCAATTCGAACAAGTGTTTTTGGGAGGTCATTTTGTAAATGATTTTATTTTTAAGGATGTTTCCGACGGCCATGCACTCTCCCGCCTTTGCAATGCAAACTGTCGGGCAGACTCGTTAATTAACGAAATTTAGTGTAAGAAAACCCGCCAATTCAAACCTTATTGCATGGAATAAAATCTTATTTTTGTTCTGTGAAATTTGTGAACCTCTTTTTGGCTTTTTATTTCATGCTGCTATCGGGGCTCCCTTGCAGCGATCAGGACGTGTGTTCAGATCAAGACAGTGAAGTGTCGGAGTTAAACCTTTCTGAAGGACAACATCCCGAACATGAGATTGACTTTTGCTCTCCTTTTTGCATTTGCAATTGCTGTCATTCGCAGATCAACCAACCAGGCTACTTTTCTTTTCAAGCTTATATTCCCGGATACGCTGATCTTAATTCAATTTGTCAGCAACATTTTTTGAAGTTTGTTACGCAATCGATCTGGCAGCCACCCCGGCTCTCATAGCTTACCCAAGCCGGATTTTTAGTCATTAATTTTTTGTCTGCTGATGACAGGCATACTGCTATTGGCGATGCGGTATTGCTCAATACGTATTACCTGTAGCGGACGCAACGCTTTACCAATGTTAGACAAGATCATTTTTTATTCTATAAGGAATAAACTCGTCGTGGGTTTATTTACGATAGCGCTGGTTGTCTGGGGTGGTTATTCAGTAATGAAACTCCCGATTGACGCCGTACCCGATATCACAAACAACCAGGTCCAGGTGATTGCCGTAGCGTCTTCGCAGTCGGCGCTTGACATTGAAAGGCTTGTCACTTTCCCAGTGGAGCAGGCGATGGCTACAATCCCTGGCATTGAAGAAATGAGAAGTTTTTCCAGGTTTGGACTTTCGGTGGTCACCATTGTGTTCCAGGACAAAGTGGATGTGTACTGGGCCCGGCAGCAGGTGAACGAGCGCCTTGCCGTCGCGGCAGAGCAAATTCCGTCGGGGGTGGGGACTCCCGAACTCGCACCCGTTACCACTGGCCTCGGTGAAATCTATCAATACATTGTACGACCAGAAAAGGGATATGAAGATCAGTATGATGCGATGTCATTACGCTCTATCCAAGACTGGATCGTTCGACGACAGTTGTTGGGAACGCCTGGTGTGGCAGACGTTGCAAGCTTTGGGGGTTACCTGAAGCAATATGAAATCGCCATCGACCCGGATAAACTTCGAAGCTACAACCTGGGCATCGACGATGTCTTCACGGCGCTGCAAAATAATAATCAGAACACCGGCGGAGCGTATATTGACAAAAAGCCCACTGCGTATTTCATCAGAAGTGAGGGCCTGATCGGCTCTTTAGACGACATTGGAAAAATCGTCGTGGATAATACCACCGCCGGCATTCCAATCCAAATCAGAAATATTGCTGACGTAAATTTCGGTCATGCAACACGGTACGGTGCCATGACCTACAACGCTGAAGGAGAGGTTGTAGGCGCCGTCGTCATGATGTTAAAAGGCGAAAATTCAAATGCGGTGGTGAACCGGGTCAAAGAGCGCGTAGCGCAGATACAAAAGACGTTGCCCGAAGGAGTTACCATTGAAGCATTCCTCGACAGAAGCGACCTCGTAGGGCGGGCCATCGGAACAATTGAGCGAAATCTTATAGAGGGTGCGTTGATTGTAGTAATTGTGCTTGTATTGTTCTTAGGCAACCTGCGCGCGGGCCTGATAGTAGCATCCGTAATTCCCCTAGCCATGCTTTTTGCCGTTTCCATGATGCACGTCTTTGATGTTTCAGGCAACCTGATGAGCTTGGGCGCAATCGACTTTGGATTGATCGTCGATGGCGCCGTGATCATCGTGGAGGCAACAATGTATCACCTGGGCGTGAGGAAAATAACAGGACGCCTGACGCAGGAGGAAATGGACCTTGAGGTCTATGAATCCGCATCAAAGATCAGAACCTCTGCGGCTTTTGGAGAGATCATTATTTTGATTGTCTATCTGCCCATCCTGGCGTTGGTAGGCGTTGAAGGAAAGATGTTCCGCCCCATGGCACAGACGGTCAGTTTTGCGATACTGGGTGCATTTCTACTTTCCCTTACCTACATTCCAATGATGTCGGCGCTGTTCCTAAGCAAGAAGCCACACCACGGCAAAAATTTCTCCGACCGGATGATGGCGTACCTTCATAGGAAATACACTCCTGTAATTAAAGCTGCGCTTCGGTATAAGGTGGCCGTCGTCAGCGCATCGCTCGCGTTGGTAATCGTCAGCGCTTTCATTTTTTCAAGAATGGGGGGAGAATTTTTGCCAACGTTAGAGGAGGGCGACTATGCAATAGAAACACGCGTCTTAATGGGGAGCAGTTTGTCTTATACCGTCGAGGCCGCGAACAAGGCGTCGGCCGTATTGTTGAAGGAATTCCCAGATGAGGTAGCGGAGGTGGTAGGCAAGGTAGGATCTTCGGAAATTCCTACTGATCCAATGCCGATTGAGGCGTGCGATCTTATCGTTGTACTTCACCCGAAGCAGCAAT
The DNA here is from genome assembly GCA_036374515.1 of Chryseolinea sp. GTDB lineage: Bacteria > Bacteroidota > Bacteroidia > Cytophagales > Cyclobacteriaceae > Chryseolinea. Next base: position 12,435 of record DASUTP010000571.1, read on the forward strand.
GGACAAAGGCCAGCACCACAACGGCGCTATCGGAGCGTATGTCTGAAGCGTTGGAAGTGGTTCCAGGTGTCACGTTTGGGTTTCAGCAACCGATCCAAATGCGATTCAATGAGTTGATGTCTGGTGTACGGCAGGATGTCGCCATAAAAATATTTGGCGAAGACCTGTCCGTGCTTACAAACCTTTCACAAGACGTTTCCAGGATTATAAGGTCGGTTGAAGGGGTTAGAGATCTTTATGTGGAGGAGGTAACAGGACTTCCTCAAATCGTCGTTGGAATCAACCGCGATGAGGTTGCAAAATATGGATTGAATGTAGCACGCATTAATGAAACGATAAACGCGGCCTTCGCTGGTCAATCTGCGGGTGTGGTATTTGAAAACGAACAGCGCTACGACCTCGTCGTGCGGTTGGCATCGGAGAACCGGCAGTCGATCGAAGATGTTAGCAATCTCTTTATCACGGCGCCATCGCGTGAACAAGTTCCCCTTAAACAACTGGCCACGGTAGAATTTAAAATTGGCCCAAATCAAATTCAAAGAGAGGACGCAAAGCGGAGAATTATCGTCGGATTCAATGTCCGCGAACGCGACATTGCAAGCGTTGTCGAGGAGATACAGCAAAGAATTGAAAGCGATGTCGCCTTTCCTCCCGGTTACTATCCCATTTATGGGGGCCAGTTTGAAAATCTGGAGAAGGCAAAAGGGAGGCTGCTGGTCGCAGTACCGATAGCGTTGTTGCTCATTTTCCTGCTATTGTTTTTTACGTTCCGCTCCATCCAACAAGCCATCCTGATCTTTACTGCAATTCCCATGGCCGCGATCGGCGGTGTCGCAGCTTTGTTAATACGGGACATGCCTTTCAGTATCTCGGCCGGAGTGGGTTTCATTGCTTTGTTCGGTGTAGCCGTGCTGAACGGCATCGTTCTGATCGCACAGTTCAATCGACTGAGGCACGAAGGTTTTACCGACCTGCACGAAATAATTCTTAAAGGAACCGAAATTCGCTTGCGGCCAGTGCTTATGACAGCGGCCGTGGCCTCTTTGGGATTCTTACCCATGGCCCTGGCTACCAGTGCCGGTGCGGAGGTACAAAGGCCGCTGGCGACGGTGGTAATCGGTGGGTTGATAAGCGCGACATTGCTTACGTTGATCGTGCTGCCATGCTTGTACGTGTACTTCGAGCGTTGGCGCGTGGGTAGGAAGGTAATCGGTAATCAGTGATCGGGTAATCGGTAATCGGTAGGGGGTGACAGGTGATTGGTGAGAGGTGGTTGGTGGAGAGGTAATCGGTGATCGGTAATCGGTAGGAAGGTGACAAGTAGGTAGTTAGTAAGAGGTAGTTGGTGAGAGGTGATCGGTGGGAGAGACAGGTAGGGGGTGAGAGGTAGGTAGGAAGAGGTAATCGGTAATCGGGTGATCTGTAGGGAGTAGTTGGTGAGAGGTAGTTGGTGAGAGGTAGGTAGTAAGAGGTAATCGGTGATCGGTAATCGGTAAGCGGTAAGCCGTGATCGGTGGGAGGGTGCGATCGGTTAGACGACAGGAACAGGAAACAACAAACAAGAACAAGAAACCATAAAAATAAGTGATGGAAAAAGTTTTCATTTTAATCTTTGCCTTTACTGCAACGTGCAGCCAGGCGCAGCCAAGCGTCGTTACCCTGGAACAAGCCATTGAGTATGCATTGCAAAATAATGGGAGCATCAAGGCTTCACAATATCAGGTAGACGCCCGAAAGCAGCTCCAAAAATCCTCACTTGATCTTCCTAAGGTCGACGTGAGTCTGCTCTACGGTCAATACAATAGCTACGCGAACGACAATAATATTACTGTCGTCCAGACGATTCCGTTTTCATCCTTCGGATCTCAGGCCGCACTTAACCGGGCGTTGACAACATCAGCAAGCCTTCAGAAATCCATGAATGAAAATGAAATCGTATTTCAGGTGAAACAGGCTTATTTCCAGCTTGCCTTTTTAAAAGCTCGACATCAGTTGTTGTTACATCAAGACAGCCTCGTTGAAGAATTTGTGAAAGCAGCGTCTGTTCGTTATCGCACCGGTGAAACGTTTTTGCTGGAACAAAGTACTGCGCAGTCACAACGTAACGAAGTCACGATACAACTTCAGCAAAATATGGCCGAGATGAATCGCCTTCAATCTTTATTAAAGACGCTGATGCAGTCGGAAGGGCTGCCTGATATTGCCGATAGGGAATTGCAGGCTATGGCTTTTGATCCCCAGCCTGATACCGTTGTGAGCAAAAATCCCTCCCTGGCCTATGCGAGCCACCAGGTTGAAGTCGCGCGTCGCGAGAAGAAATTTCAGAAGGCAAAGGCGGCTCCGGATTTACAAATAGGTTTCTTTACCCAAACCCTGTCGGGAGCCCCCAATCTAGAAACTGGGCGCCTTGCCACCGATAGTGAACGCTTTTCGGGACTCGTCTTTGGCCTATCCATCCCGTTGTGGTATGCTCCACATAATGCGAGAATCCGCTCGGCGGATTTCACCAGGCGGGCATCGGAAAGCAATTTAAGTTACCACCATCAGTCTTTGCAGAATGGATTACAACAAGCGCATCAGATGATCGAAGCTCATAAAAGTAATCTTGAATACTATCTGAGCTCATCCTTACCTAATGCTGACCTCATGTTGAAGCATGCGAAAATCGCTTTTCAGCAGGGCGAGGTCGGTTATCCTGAATTTTTGTTAGCAATCAGGAACTCGCTTGGTATTAAAGAAAATTATTTGAAAACTCTGAACGACTACAATCAAAGTATTATCTATATCCAATACCTCACCGGCAGGCAATAGTTATGAAAACATTTAACCTATATCATATTTTAATTGCATTCTGTACATGCGTATCGCAGCTATCGTGCACAAAAGAAAAGGTTAACGAAATCCAACAGGAACACACCGATAATCATGGCGATGAGAATGTCGAGCTGACGGCGGCGCAGGCAAGAACGGCCGGCATTGAGCTGGGCAAGGTTGAAAACAAGCAAATAAGCGGAACGATCAAAGTGAACGGCGTTCTTGATGTACCTCCACAGCAACTTGTCAGTATCTCAGTGCCCCTTGGCGGATTTGTAAAAAATACATCTTTACTTCAGGGCTCGCGGGTTAAAAAGGGCCAGGTCATTGCTACAATCGAAAACCTGGACTTTATTCAGATCCAACAAGATTACCTCGAGGCAAAAGGTCAATTGGAGTTGACAGAGGCGGATTACCAACGTCAGCAGGAACTTGCGAAGGAGAACATAAATTCTCAAAAGACCCTTCAGCAAGCAAAAGCAAATTTAACAACGTGGCGGGCGCGTTATAATGCCCTTAGGGAGAAGTTGAATGTGATTAACATTAATGTTAAGGAGTTGGAGTCTGGTGTAATGACAAGCGCTGTCAACTTATATTCACCGATCGGGGGATATGTCACTGCGGTAAACGTCAACATAGGAAAATTTGTGACGCCGACGGATGTTATTTTTGAGATTGTAGATACCGAACATCTGCACGCGGAGCTGATCGTATTCGAAAAGGACGTTCGGAAACTGAAGATAGGCCAGAAAGTCCGTTTTACGCTAGCAAATGAAACGGAAGACAGGATGGCAACAATTTATCTGATCGGGCGAGAGATCGGCAAGGAACGAACAGTTCAGGTACATTGTCACATCGATGAGGAAGATACGGAATTACTACCTGGCATGTATTTAAGCGCGTTGGTGGAGACCGGGGGTGCTCTAGTCCCTGCGTTACCAGATGAGGCAATCATCGATTACAATGGTAAAAAATATATTTTTATTGTTTCCGAAGACGGGCACGCAAGAATGCAAGAGGAGACGACCCAAAATTTTTCCATGGTCGAGATTCAGGTATCCCATCGTGAACTTGGGTTTACGGAAGTTGTCATACCTGATAGTTTGATCGCGGAAGCTGTTGTCGTCAAGGGTGCATACGCACTTTTGTCGAAAATGAAGAACACTGAAGAAGAGGGTGTCCATGCTCATTAGTTCGGTTGACATCATTCATTTCCTTCGATGATAGAAGTTGCAACGAAAGGCGCACGCACTTCGACTAAATTGTTTTTCTCTGATACTTTATTACTTTAAGAACATCTTGACCAGTCTAGGGAACGATGCGCGTTAATCGCAAGACGTAATCCCGGGGAACGTCGTCTAAAAAGTCAGCATGACTCACCCGGCAATGCTGTGACATTATCCCCAAAGGATTCAGGATTGATTCGTTGATAAGGGCACCGCACAGCCGCTAGCTGTTAAGTTTTCGGTCCGGCAGCGGCAACATCCGCATCAGTGCCACTAACATATTTTTCAAAATTCGCCTTAAATTCTAATGCAAGTTGTCTTGCCTTTTCGTCATAGCGACTTTTGTCGTTCCACGTGTTCCGCGGGTTTAAAATTTCAGATGGGACTTCCGGGCAAGTTGCAGGCATGGCGAAATCAAATACGGGGTGAACTTCCGTGTCAACATGATCTAACTTTCCCTTCAGCGCTGACTTAATCATCGCTCTGGTGAGGGATAGTGGTATTCGCTTACCAATGCCATAAGGTCCACCCGTCCAACCCGTGTTGATAAGCCACACCTTGACATCATTTTCCTTTATTTTCTTTCCTAACATTTTAGCATAGTAAAATGGATGGAGTGGCAGGAAGGGCGCGCCAAAGCAAGCACTGAAAGTACTTTGGGGCTCAACGATCCCCGCTTCGGTTCCGGCAATTTTTGCCGTGTAGCCCGAAATGAAATAATACATTGATTGCTGTGGCGTCAATCTGGCGACCGGAGGAAATATACCAGTTGCGTCGCACGTCAGGAAAAAGATATTCTTGGGGACCTCACCCATGGAGGGAACAGTGATGTTATCAATAAAATGTATAGGGTAAGATACGCGGCTGTTCTCGGTAATGGTAGTGTTTTCGTAGTCAACGGTGCTGGTATGCGGAAAAAAAGTGACGTTTTCCAGTAGAGCACCGGTCCTTATAGCTTTAAAAATTCCAGGCTCTTTGTCGATCGTCAGGTTAATGCACTTCGCATAACATCCACCTTCGAAGTTGAAGACCGCAGAACTATCCCAGCCGTGTTCGTCATCACCGATTAGTTTTCTTTCAACATCAGTGCTTAAGGTTGTTTTGCCGGTCCCGCTCAATCCGAAATAGATAGCTGTATCGTTGTCTGGTCCTGTGTTTGCGGAGCAATGCATGCTTAATATGCCATGGTTCAAAGGCAATAAATAATTGAGCACTGTGAAGACACCCTTTTTTATTTCCCCGGTATAAGCCGTGCCTCCGATCAATATTATTCTTTTGGCAAAATTGATTATAGAAAAGTTATGTTGTCGTGTACCGTCGGTAACAGGATTTGCGAAAAAGCCTGGCGCCTGTATGATGGTCCATTTTGATTCAGAATTTTGCTTCGCCGGGCTCTCTTCGGGCCGGAGGAACATATTGTAGCAAAACAGGTTCGCCCAGGGAGTTTCGGTCACGACCGTAATCGGTACGGTGTATCCCGGATGTGCGCACGCAAGGCAGTCACGAACCCATATCGGCCTGTTCTGAAGATACATGCAGACCTTTCGATACAGCGAATCGAAATATTTTTCTTCAATAGGAATATTGAACTGGTTCCAATGAACATTACCGTCTGTGCTGGAATCTCTAACAATGAACTTGTCTTTGGGCGAGCGTCCGGTAAATTCTCCGGTAGATACCACCAATGCTCCGGTATCACTGAGAACTCCTTGATTATTCTCAATCGTTTGCCGGATCAAGTTCTGGGCCGATAATTGGTAGTGAACTGTTTTTGCTCTGATAAAAGATCGGATATCGTCTTCCGGTAGAAAATTTAAACTTTGCGCCATATAGCCAACTTTAGTGAGATATTATTCCATACAATGCACCTTGAGGAGTGCTTTCAACGCCGTATATTCTAACGTTATGTCTACTCATAACCGTTAAGCGTGCTGTGATCAAAATCGTGGAGCAAGTTAACATCGCACGTTGGTCATAAAATCTTCCGGGGAAGTTATGGTTTGAATGTGCGTATTTCGTTCCATGTCAACCGAGATTTCTGACGACGGCACGGCAGATTTTCCGTTACAAATGTACTGATGTTTTAGGGCTGGCGCAAACGTTTGCGTACTATGGAAATCTATTGGCTCAGTAGGCAATGATTTCGTTCGCTCTTTTCTATCGTTATTATCAAATTGGGCAAATAAAATTCAAGATCAATGCGGTTATGGTGTCATTTTATTTTGTTTTGCAAATGGAAATTTTTTTTCCCCTCCCTGTAAAAAGGTTTAAGATATTTTCTTTTTAGAAGGTTTCGATTTTTGGACAACGTTCCTTCAGCCATGCGGCGGATTGGATGAAACAAGTTTAGAACGTATTTTAAAAAATACAAAAGCAGCAGATAGATCGTACGTTAAACCATGGCAGATGATGACACATGCAAAGGAAAAGCATAACCAAGTGATGACATTGTTGTTCTAATTGAACACCGATGGAAACAAAATTGCTCTGGGCTGGCCTTGAATATCATTCGCTCGAGCATTGCATGCTGAAAAAGTCGTCGCAAGGGTATGAGACTAGATCTACAATAATAGGCGCCCACGACGATAGAATTTACAAAGTTGAATATTTGCTCCGGACCAATACAAGGTGGGAGACCACCTTACTGGAGTTGACAGCTGAACTTTCCGAGCGCCGACAGACGCATGTATATCATGGTGATGGCAAAGGAAATTGGACAAAGAACGGAATTCCCGCAAGGGAGTTTGCAGGTTGCATCGACGTGGATATTTCACTGACACCATTTACTAATTCCCTTCCTATCAATCGACTTAGCTGGCTAGGCAATGAGCCAGCGGAAATACAGGTGTTGTTTGTGGACGTGTTAGATCAGTCAGCCACCGTGGCGCGGCAATGTTATACTAAACTCTCGGACAGTCAATTCAAGTTTGAGACCGTTCCAAACGATTTTGAAGCCCTCCTTACCGTGGATGCATCAGGCTTCGTCCTGGACTATCCCGGACTGTTCGTACGAAAGCCTGGTAACTAATCGAGGCGCGGAATGTAAGGCCTTCACTCGCATTCTGACAGGATCGGAATCATCAGGCGAAAGTCTCTGAGCAGTTCGTCGACTACGTCGGGACTGAATATCATAAAAATCTTTAGCGAGCCTCATGATCCTAAAAAAGTTTCATATGATCTGTATTCGATTTTAAAAAAGCTAACTTGTTAACGCCGGCGTCCAGAGCGTTGGTTTACCTATGCCGCTAACAAGGAAAGTCGATTTGTATGCGCTTTTTTTATTGATTCCGGGATCTGTGTTGTCGCAGATTGACCACGCTGCCTTGAACACGCTTGTTAACCGCGCAAGAGAAACACATTCCAGCGCCCTCGTTGTTTATCATGATGACAAACTTATATTGGACGAGTGCTTTGATAAAACCTGTGAGCCGATTGATGCCATGTCGGCGACAAAATCAATTGTAAGTCTTGGTATTGGCTTACTGATTACGGAAGGAATATTGTCATCCATCGATGAGCGCGTCTTTAACTTCTATCCTGAATGGAATCAGGGTTTAAAAAAAGAGATCACAATCAGGCACCTCTTGAATCATACCTCCGGCATACAGTCCTTGCGTTATGCAAGTGAGATCTACCAAAGCCCGGACTATGTTCAGCTCGCGCTCGCGGCGGACATCGATACCGAGCCCGGCACTACCTTTTTTTACAATAACAAAGCGGTGAATTTGCTGGCGGGAATTATTGAAAAGGCAAGCGGCATGAGAATGGATCACTACATCAGCGAAAAAATTTTTAAACCGCTGGAGATAGAAAATTTTATCTGGCTTACGGACGCCTTTGTCTACAGTTTTAGGAGTGGCTATGATTCAGCCTATCTAAAGAAGGGAAATCCAATAGGTATGGCTGGATTGCTTATTCATGCAAGCGATATGGCAAAAATCGGATTGCTGGTATTTCACCGGGGAAACTGGCAAGGAAAACAAATTATTGCCGAAAGCTGGATTGACGAGTGCATGAAGCCGGGACAAAACTTCAACGCAACCTATGGGTTGCTGTGGTGGCTGATTTATGACCCCACGACCAGCTATATAACATTTGACGGTCAAGATATTCAAAAACTTCGCGACTTGCGCTTGAATGACACGCTCATCCATGATTTGGAAAGCGTATCGGGGCGCTATCGGGATAGTGAGGCGTTCTGGAAGACAGTTGAGGCGCTCACGTCAGTAAAGGCAATGGGAGGACGAACAGCATTACGCGAAGCTCTTTTTAAAAGATCATTCTTTGAGGACATCTACACTTTCGTTACGCAGCATTCACGCATCGTAGGCGTTGCTGCACGGGGTTCTCTGGGACAATTGATGAATGTGTTTCCCGACAAAAAACTTGTGGTTGTGAGAACCATAAGACAGGGAAATTCTAAATCGCCAGCAGACAACTTTACCGATTTTGATAGGTTGTCATACGAGGTTGTAAAGTAATTTTTGACGGGCGTTTCTTTAGAGCCAAAGACGCAGTGCGCGTCTAAGGTTTGAAATGCAATCTGGATCAGTGACAAGGCTACCGGACTAGCCAAAAAAGTATAAAGTCACTAACATTAATACAAACAAGATTGCAAGATTAAACCACATTTCTATCCTCGTCTTCATAGTGAGGGGCCTTTACAACGATGTCAACCGAATTTAAAAAAAAAATATCGATTGTGATAGCAGGTTTTTGTAATCGATTGAAATTGATTGATTTAAATTTCAACTCCGTGGGCGGGGTAAAAGCCATTGCTGGTTTAGCATAGCGCAAGGCTAGTGGCGGACCTCCTCCTTCTTTTTTGTTTCTGTACCGCCGGCCGCCGGTTGAACAATCTGTGGGGTGGGCACCGGGTCGCGGTAATCTGAAATTCTTCCCCACCATACTCTTCCCCAGATTCGTTCATGGAGATAGAACAATCCGATTTTTGTAAAGACTTCTAACCCGCCGATAGTCAAGGCATTCAAGGGCACTCCGGTGATGAGATATGCCACGAACATTGTGTCCAACGTTCCAACCGTGCGCCAACTAACGCCCTTCGCAAGGCTTCTTGCATGCGTTGGTCCTTTTCCGTGAATCCGCCCAAATGGAACATTGTCCCAAACGCGCTCATGCAGATAATACAATATGATCTTGGTGACAACTTCCGTGATTCCAATTTTTAGGGAATTACTGATGCTTCCAGTAACGATGTATGAAAGGGTAATGGTGTCTATCGTACCAAGGGCTCTCCAACTTACGCCCTTGACAAAGCTTCTCTTATGGGAATCTCTCACTGCCTCTTATTTTGGGGCGTAAATATACAAAGTCTATTAAATATATAGCATTCAGGGTGTCCTATATGCCGATGACTGGAAAGAGCCATTGATTAACCTTCTGTGTTAGGGCGGTTAAAATCGAACGCAAAGTGGTAAATTTCAATCCTTCGCCCGACCAAATGAAAAATTTCATACACTTCTTACTTTATTTGCTTTTGGTGTACAACCTACCATTGCCCAGCAGTCAGGTGCAATCGTTGTCAACACTCCCAGGATTTTGAATTGTCTGGTGATGGAAGAAATCAAGCGTGGGATCGTGCCCAATGGAATTTGATGACTTCCTCCGAAACATCAACGCCGAAAAAAACGCAGTTTAAGATTCTGTATTCCGACAAAGGACTTTACTTCCTGTTTTACAATGAAGACCGCTGGTTGACGGCAACAAAAACGTCGGACTATGAAAAGCTTTGGCTGGAGGATGTTGCGGGCCCGATACTACCGAAACCATCTATTTCGAGTACGAAATTTCGCCGTTGAATTACGAGCTGCCATTGCTGGTTCCCAACCTGGACAACAAATTCTTAGGTTGGATTCCCTGGCAATATACCGCAGACCGGCAAGTGATTCATTTCACACATGTAACCGGAGAAGAAAAGAAAAGCGGAAGCAAAATTACCGCCTGGCATGCCGAGTTTTTTATACCCTATGCGCTGCTGGCGCCGTTGAGGAATGTTCCGCCCACGCGGGGGACGATCTGGCGGGGAAATATGTATTGCCTGGACTACGACGAAACGGTAGCGGTACGCTGGCATTGGAAACCCGTTGAAACCAACTTTCACCAGTTTGCAAAATTTGGCAAGCTGATATTTGAATAGCAGGCATGCAACCCCTTGTCGCGGTCTTGTGTGGATCTTCAATGCGCAGTTAACGAACGATCCAAGGTTATTCTCTAGTCATGAGGTACGCCTCTTTTACCGCGTCGCGGAGGTGTTTTGTTTCCAGCTTTGCAACAATAATTTCCAATACTTTTTTCAGGACTTTAGGATCCGTAGGTTTCGTTATCAAGCCATGGGCATTCAGGTCTTTGGCAATTTCGTATTCTCGTGGGTTGGAAGATGTCGTATAGATGATGACCGGTATCGATTCAAACTGATGTTCATTTTTCAGCTTTGCCAGACATTGCCATCCATTCATCTCGGGCATATTCAGATCAAGGAAGATTGCGCTGAGCCGTGGGTTTTTTTCATCATTCAAAAAATCGAAGAGTCCAAACCCGGAATCAGCATGAAAAAATTCAACAGAGGGCTCGACCGCACGGAGCGCTTGCCGGAATATCTCGGCATCATCGCTATCGTCGTCTGCCAGCAGTATTCTCTTGCTCATCATTATTGGGGAAGTAAAATCCTGAATTGTGCACCTATTGTTTTGTCGCCTTGAGCGAAGATAAATCCATCGTGGCGTTCGACGATCTTTTTGCACAGCGCGAGTCCCAGCCCCGTGCCTTCGTACTTATCCTTTGCGTGGAGCCTGAAGAATGTTGAAAATATTTTTTCGGAATAGCTTTCATCAAATCCAATACCATTATCACTTATAATGATCTCAACATATTGCAGTCCCTTCAGGTCAATTTCG
>DASUTP010000572.1:0-8439 GCA_036374515.1 Chryseolinea sp.
TCTTATGTCGTTGATCACCAGTCAGATTACTACGGGAATTATCCTGGAAAGTAAATTTATTGTCAGGATAGTTTTTTTTCTTTTTACTGTTATCGCAATTGAATCATCGTCAATTAAGCGAATGGGTAAATCGATTGGTTACGGGGTGGGCTTGTCGCTATTGATATTGGCCATTATCATGATCTGGTCGGAAACACGACAATTGATCTTCCTTTACACCGGTGTGGCTACTGGCTACATGATCTATATAATAGTGCTTGTTATTAACCAGATTTTTACCGGTAACATCATAACCTTGAACAAGATCGGTGGGGGAGTGGCAACGTATATATTGATCGGTCTGTTGTGGGCCACCGTATACGTTGCTATATATATTATTGAGCCTGATGCATTTCGATATGGAGGAGAAGTAATAGCAAACGATACGGCACTGAAGCATCTTACTTATTTCAGTTTTGTGACATTGACCACTATCGGATATGGCGATATCACACCAGTGAGTTCAGTGGCGCGGGTGCTCGTAATGCTCGAAGGGCTGATGGGGCAATTGTTTCCGGCGATATTTATCGCCAGGCTTGTTAGCCTGCAAATCGAGGGGTCGAAGAGCAGAGCTTAGCGTAAATAAATCTGTTTGGTGCTGAAGGCCCAAGCGCTGTACTTAAACGGTAGCTGTGAATATTAATGAAGTTCATAAATCTGCGCTTTATCGCGGGCCACAATATTAACTCCGGATCATGCAGAACTTTCTGAAGCCAAGCATTTACTGGTTATTCGCCTTTATTCCCATAGCCTTTGTGCTGGAGCGAGCGCACGCGTCAGCCCCGCTGATTTTTTTCTCTGCAGCACTGGCAATCGTTCCCATAGCCAGGCTGATCGGAACATCAACGGAACACCTCGCCACCTACACCGGTGATGCGGTCGGTGGCTTGCTTAACGCGACATTTGGCAATTTTCCAGAGTTGATCATTGCGACCATCGCATTAAAAGAGGGGCTTCATGACATGGTTCTCGCTTCGCTTGCGGGCGCTATTCTCGCCAATTTACTGCTGGCAATGGGAGTGTCATTTCTGCTCGGTGGAATTAAATTTCACAATCAGGACTACAACGCAACCAGTGTAAGGGTATATAGTTCGATGATGATGATCGCAGTTATCAGCCTCACCATTCCCAGCAGCTTTCACGGTCTCGCAGCAGCGAGATCGGACACAGCAAATGAAAATATGCTCAACATTATCCTTGCCGTTGTTTTATTGATCGCTTATGTTCTTTACCTGTTTTTTATGATTAAGACCCATCACGACTTTTTTAAAAGTGAAGGTAGCGGCCATGGCCACAACCATGGCGAGCGGTGGTCGCGGGGCCGAGCATTAATCACGCTGTTGATTGCATCGGTTCTGGCCGCCTTTATGAGTGAAGTATTGGTAGGGGCAGCCGAGGAAACGGGAAAGGTCTTGGGAATGTCCAGCGTATTTATCGGCGTGATCTTCTTATCGATCGTTGGCGGAGCGGCGGAAAGCCTGTCCGCTATCAGCATGGCAACAAAAAATAAAATGGACCTTAGCATTGGCATTGCGTTAGGGAGTTCCATTCAAATCGCTTTGTTCATAGCGCCGCTGCTCGTTCTGCTAAGTATTTTCGTGGGCCCCGGGCAATTAAATCTTAATTTTCCAAGGCCCCTTATTATCGCATTGTTTCTGGGCGTTATCCTGGCGGGAATGATCGCCAATGACGGACGATCAAACTGGTATAAAGGCGTGCAGCTGATAATTGTCTATTTTATTATGGGTATGTTGCTTTATTTCATCCCGGCCGTATGACCAACCATCAGAACTTTTGGCGAGGTGTCGTCAAGGCCGATGCAGTGTTGAATCCGGTGGACCGGATTTCCGAAGTGCTGTTCGGAACCATTATGGTCCTCACATTTACAGGTGCCATCAGCGCTGCAACAGATGGAAGACAGGAAATCAGGGAGTTGCTGTGGGCCGCCCTGGGATGCAACGTGGCGTGGGGGCTCGTCGATGCGATCATGTACTTGATGAACGTGGTGCTTGAACGGGCTCATAACTTAACGCTTATCCACCGGATCACAGATTCCGAAAGCAATCTCGAATCCAGGCGTGTATTCAGGGAACAAATTCAACCGCTTCTCGCCGGACTTTTGAAGGACGAAGAGGTAGATCAGATTACCCGACGGTTAAAAAATCTTCAGCCACCCTCAAAGCGAAACCTGATCACCGGAAAGGATTTAATGGCTGGTATAGAGATTTTTTTTCTTGTCTTTTTGTGTACTCTGCCCGTTGCTTTACCATTCGCGCTGTTTCAGGAGGTTGAATTTGCCATGCGTGTGTCGAATGGAGTTGCACTTCTCATCTTATTTGTCGGTGGATTTATTCTGGCCGGTTATGCGGGTTTCAGACGTTTCACCACGGCGGCAATTTATGTCATCATTGGAGTGCTGCTGGTTGCATTAACCATGGCCCTTGGCGGATGAAAAAGAATTTATACTTATTGGTTTTTACTGTTCTCTCGGCACGCGCGGTCGCACAGACTGGCGAGGTGGAAAAATCCAGCTGGCAATTCAATCCTGACATCAGCTTCTATTTTATTGAGGACGATTTTTTTATTCTACCGGTTTTTCGAGCCGACAAAAACAAATTGCATCTGGAAGCACGCTATAATTACGAAGACCGGGAAACATTTTCAGGATGGGTTGGATATAATATTTCCGGTGGAAACAAACTTTCGTATCTAATCACGCCAATGATCGGAGGCGTAGTTGGCCTGACCGATGGCTTTGCGCCCGGGCTGGAATTCACGTTGGCGTTGGGTCGGTTCGAACTTTACAATGAAATGGAATACCTCTTCGCGGCAAACGAACCGGAGGAAAATAGTTATTTCTACAGTTGGTCAGACCTGACTTTTTCACCTACCGACTGGCTTTGGCTGGGAATTAGCGGGCAGCGTACCCGCGTCTATCAAACTGACGTCGACTTTCAGCGCGGCTTGCTTATTGGCGCAGGATTAAAATCATGGGAGCTTAGTTCCTATTTTTTTAATATTGATACCGATAATCCCTTTTTGTTAGTGAACCTGGCGGTTACATTCTGAGGTAAGCGTGAATTGTCAGCAATGGTAACGAAGACTTTAAGAAGAGAGGAGAGCGTGTTATCAAAATGGATTAAGGACAATCTACCGCGGTATCATCGCAACCACGGAATGTCTTGTTTCGGAGTTAACAATAGGAGCAAAAAATAATCAATATGATCTTTCTACAATTAGCCATTTTATTAATCTGCATATTCATCGGTGCCCGAATGTCTGGCATAGGCCTGGGGGTGATGGGCATGATCGGCTTGCTTATCCTGCTTTTCGTATTTGATATGCAGCCTTCCGATCCTCCCTTGGAGGTAATGCTCATTATTTTGAGCGTCGTCACGGCTGCTGCGGCTTTGCAGGCTGCCGGTGGTATGGATTATCTTGTGAACATCGCCGGCAAGCTTCTGCGAAGCCGGCCCGAACAGATTACGATACTCGGTCCGTTGGTAACGTATTTTTTTACCTTGTTTGCCGGTACCGCACACATCTCATATTCGATAATGCCGATCATTGCTGAAGTTGCCATTAAGAAAAGAATCCGTCCGGAGCGTGCATTAAGTATGAGCGTTACTGCAGCCCATATGGGCATAACGGCTAGCCCAGTATCTGCAGCATCCGCTGCGTTGCTTACCGTGCTTGCACCCGAGGGAACAAAGCTTGCTGATATTTTACTGGTATGTATTCCCTCAACCATTATCGGCGTCATTGTTGGTGTTCTGTTTGTGCTCAAACGTGGAAAAGAATTGAATGAGGATCCTGAATTTCAGGAAAGGATGAAAGATCCGGCCTTTGCAAAAAGCATGGAAGAAAATGTTAATCAGAGCACGGCAGTGCTGAAGCCGGGTGCGATTTCGTCTGTGGCAATTTTTGGGATGGCCGTTCTCATGGTAGTCTTGTTAGGTTCGTTTCCAGCGCTGCTCCCGGAATTCTCAAGTCGCGAAGGGTTTACCCCGGGTTTTGCGGTAAACGCCGCGGGACAGGTTCAGATGCCGTCTATGATCATGATGATCATGCTCGCGGCTGCCGGGTTCATTATTCTTTTTTGTAAGACGACCGCAGCGCAAGTTACAAAGGCAAGCCTCTTCGCGTCAGCCGGGCAGGCTACGATTGCCGTATTCGGTGTCGTGTGGATGAGCAGCACTTTTATGGATCACAATTATTTGTTGATAAAGGAGACGTTGGGAGAAATCGTTAGTTCTTATCCGTGGCTTTTTGCTGTTGCCTTATTTACGCTGAGCATTCTGTTGTTTAGTCAGGCAGCTACAACCAAAGCGCTGGCGCCATTAGGTCTCACGTTGGGACTGACCCCCGCGTATCTGATCGGGATTTTTCCTGCTGTCAACGGACACTTTTTTGTGCCCGGTTATCCGACATTGCTGACAGCAATTCAATTTGACCGGACGGGCACTACCCGCATCGGCAAATATGTATTGAACCACAGTTTCATGTTGCCGGGAATTGTGACCACGGTGGCGTCGGTTGTGGTGGGATTGGTGTTACAATCCTTTTTGTTATAGGAGCGTGGGGAACAAATCCTGATCCAAAACTATTAGTCGGGTCGCAGCGGCCCAAAAAAATGAGAGCCAGACGTTATATCTGGCTCTCAGTTAAAATAAGGTATCTGATCAGTTCTTCACCAGGGCGCTTACCGGGGGAGCCACTTTGTTCTTCGCTCCCTTTGCGTTTACATATTTGTAAAAGAATAATTTTACAGTTTCATGATCAGCGGTATAGGCTGTTACGCTCATACCATCCGTGATAGTGGTCAGCGCTTGCGGATCTTTTGCAGCGGTTGAAGCAGGATCGATTTTCAATCCGGTTTGTGCCAACGTCTCGAATGATCCGTCGTCTTTGGCGATCATAACGGGCAGTTTCAGTTTTCCATTCTCCACATCCACCTTTCCCATAAAGCATTGACTAAACCCTTCTTTTCGAATGGAAATTATTACTTCCTGGGTACCATCCGGTACTGGTTTGGCACCGCGCTCTCTGAACAATGTATACCATTCACCATAGCAATCCTTACTGGTTGCAGGCGCTTTTGTTTGCGCAAAAATGGGTGACACAGCCAACAGGAGAAACCCTACTATTAAAGTTTTTTTTGATGTGATCATAGCGTAAAAATAAAGTTTGGTCATTGGTTACTTTGAATTAAATATACAGAAGTTCGAGCGATATCCCGTCGATTATTATTCATTAATCGGCGAACATGTTCCGTAATTCGATGATTTTATTATTGGGGACGTCCATATCTATCAGCCCGCTTCGCGGACGGTCTAAATCAATTATGTTAAAAATCGTTGCCGAAAGCATGACGGAAAATCCGACCACAATAATCCAATCAATTCTTTCCCGTTGCTGATAACCCAGAAGAAATGCAGCCACTATGGAAAGCAAAAATAGGAAATACATTATGGAATCGGGGATCGTCGATTCGCCCGCAGCCCGGCGCGTTGTTGTGATATCAATCATCGTGTTCAGGGCCGGTATAAGTTGAGACGTGCGTGTGGTGTTGTCGTCGGATTTAGCATACCCGACAGCAAGCTCCCAGATCTTTTTGCTAACAATATCTGCCTTGATGTAATAATTTGCCGCTGTTTCCAGATCCATTCCGGCCTGGTAAAATTCAATCCGGTCTTCCACATATTCTTTCAGTGCCGTTCGAAGTAATGTTCGAATGCTGTCCGGATAGAAATCCGTTCTTAAGATAACGGTCCCTATAGCATTCGCCTCTTCAATGACAAGCTGCCGCCGATTATCGAATCTTGCATTCGACATGCTGAAGGTAAACGCAAGAAGCAATCCAAGCAACGCCAGCAATGTTCCGCTAATCGGCGCAACATCTATCTTTGAATGATCGGGATCCTTGTTTATAAACCGGCTTCTTATACGATGCCCCAGCACGTATCCTCCTATGGTAAGAAAAAAAATAATAATCGCAACAATGATCGCTGGTGCCGATTGCATAAGGGTGAGCCTGAACATATAAGTAATAGCTGGAGACTAATCTAGGCCAATGGTTTCACTATGATTAGACGGACGCGTCCATTTGATGTTGAATATTAAACAATAGCTTGCCATCATTTGCCTGAACAAGCGTGTTGTGAAAAAGTAAAACTCAGGCAAAGAAATACGATGTGGAGTGGAACGGCCTTAAACGTCGCCGTCTATTGCTTGTCGCGAATATTACGGAACTTCCTAAACTAGAAAACTATTTCTCTGAAACCTCGATAAGAAAACCAGGATGAATGAAGCAGGTCTCCGAGTGCTGATGTTTTTGTATGTGGTGCTTTAATTAAAATGAAAATATGGAATCAATTAATCCGCGGACCTCATTTGGTATCAGTTTCGAAAAAATCGTGGATTATCTGATTCGACTTGCCGTGTTGCTTTTTTTAGTAGGATGGTGCTTTCAAATACTGCGGCCGTTCGTTTTGATCCTGATATGGGCCGGAGTAATAGCAATCGCAATTTATCCGTTGTACCTGATTTTTATCAAAGTTTTTCGGAAACGCGCGCTCGCGTCAGTAGTGCTAACGCTTTTATTGCTATGTATTATCATAATCCCAGGTTGGCTTCTAACGGAATCGTTATTTGAAGAAGTGAGTCATCTAAGGGAGCTTAACGCAGAGGGAAAATTGGTTATTCCACCTCCGGGTGACCGCGTTGCAAATTGGCCTGGGATTACCAAGCCTATTGTTGATATCTGGAGACTTGCTTCGGAAAACTTACAGTCCGCCTTGTCAGAATACGCGGCCCAACTAAAAGTTGCCGGGGCTTGGCTGCTCTCGGCGGCGGCGGGTATCGGTACCGGTATCCTCCAGTTCGTCGTATCCATTATAATAGCAGGCATATTGTTAGCATACTCTACGTCCGTAGGCAATGCAGTAACAGAGGTTTTTGTCAAATTGGCGGGAAAAGAGGGAGAACATTTTGCCGACGCAACGGTGGCGACTGTCCGCAGCGTCGTTAAAGGTATTTTGGGGGTCGCGGTTATTCAGGCAACCATGGCCGGTCTCGGTTTCTTTATTGCCGGCGTGCCGTACGCGGGTGTGTGGACCGTGGCTTGCCTGTTTTTTGCTGTCATTCAGGTTGGTGCCGGGCCGGTTGCAATTCCGGTGATGATTTACATGTTTTCTGCCGCGGATACGCTAACGGCGGTCCTACTGGCTATTTGGCTGGTGATAACGCTTATTTCTGATAACATCCTCAAACCCCTGTTATTGGGTCGCGGGGCTCCAGCGCCAATGCTCGTGGTATTTCTGGGCGCAATCGGCGGATTTATCAGCAATGGGTTTCTTGGTCTATTTTTAGGCGCAGTTATTCTGACGATCGGCTATAAACTTTTCATAGCCTGGCTAAATTCACCTCAAACAACTACCGTTCCCATAGTAAAAGATTAAGAAAAACTTTGTTGTCAACGAAACATTAATCGTAATCTTACGATTAATGTCATATGGGTTTAACGAAGCGGGAAGAATTTACCAAGGCGCAAAATGAACTGGCGTTGATCACCAAGGCCTTGGGCCATCCTGCACGCATCGCTATCCTTCAATTCTTAATTAAATCAAAGAGCTGTTACTGTGGTGACATCGTTGACGAGCTGCCTTTATCTCAATCCACCGTGTCGCAGCATTTATTGGAATTAAAAAAGGCTGGCCTTGTCAAAGGGGATATTGACGGCCCTAGTGTATGTTATTGCATCGATGAAAAAGCGTGGAACAAATCGCTGGGTCTGATTCAGGGGCTATTTGGAAGCTTAAAAGGCCCAACTTGTTCGTGAAAATTTCTTTGTTTTGGTAGCCGTCATATTACGATCATCAAATTATGAAACCTGACACTTCATCTTTCCGACAACCATCTTCCGGCAGCGAAAAACAAGTGGAATCGCATGCCGTAATTATTCAACCCCTTGCCGAAGAACATTATGCTGCGGTCAAAGATATCTACGAGCAAGGAATAGCGACCGGCCAGGCGACGTTTCAAACAACGGCGCCCACGTGGCGTGATTGGAATGAAAGCCATTTAGCGCACAGCCGTATCGTTGCGACGATAAACGAAAGCGTTGTAGGCTGGGCAGCGTTAACACCCGTTTCAGGACGATGTGTTTATGCGGGAGTTGCAGAGATCAGCATCTACGTCGATGGGCACTACCGCGGAAGGGGCATTGGCAAGCTACTGCTGGAGCACTTGATCGCTGAAAGCGAGGCGCACAATATATGGACGCTTCAGGCAGGCATATTCCCGGAGAATACCTCTAGCTTAAAACTGCACGAGGCGCTTGGGTTTAGAAAAATTGGCTTCCGTGAAAGAATTGGGCAACTTAAAGGTGTTTGGCGGGAC
>DASUTP010000573.1:0-5688 GCA_036374515.1 Chryseolinea sp.
TGGAGGATCTTACCAAGCACAAAATGGATTCGGAGAATTTTATTGTGGGCGAGGAAGCCGTCGCAATCGTCAATAAAGCGTTGGACAACAAAAACAGAGTTTGTGCCATTGGTACTACGACCATGCGCGCATTGGAATCGGCCGTCTCCGCCACCAACAGGCTGAAGGCACGGGAGGGCTGGACGGACAAATTTATTTTCCCGCCTTATGATTTTAAGATCTGCAATGCGATGGTCACCAATTTCCATATGCCGGAATCCACACTGCTGATGATGGCTGCCGCTTTCGCGGGATATGATCTCGCAATGGAAGCTTACTCTGTGGCAAAAAAGGAAAAGTATAAGTTCCTTACCTACGGAGACGCTATGCTGATTGTCTAAGTAGCGGGACTTCTCGCAGTATTTTCACCCTCTCGGGACGGTATTTTTGAATGGCTCCGATTAGCGATGCCACGCTTTTTACCATAGAAAATGGATCGAACAAGGACTTCGCTAAAGCTGTTTGGTCAGGTAAAGAAAAAGGGAAATAGCAACCGGGTAAATGAGGAAGTATTGAAATGTCGGGGCGAAGATTCCGATAAAGATTCCCACGGGCGCCAGCAAAAGCAAAATTCCTCCTATCATAATCATTGTTTTTTTTGATTTTTCCATTGGCTGTGGAACTACCTTCAACATACGATAAATGAGAAATGTTACAACGGCTATGTTGAAGACGATCAGCAAAAAGCGGAGCACCACCATAGTTTTGAGTATTTTAGTAAATCTATGAATTCTAGTGAATATGCGCTTATCGTAGCGGGTGGTAAGGGTACCCGCATCAATAGCAAAACACCAAAACAGTTTTTAGAATTAAATGGATTACCCGTGCTTATGCACACGGTGATGGCTTTCGACCGATATTCCCGGCACATCACCATTATCCTGGTACTTCCGGAGGACGACCTCCAAACGTGGCAATCGCTTTGCGCGCAGCATAAGTTTGAGCGGCCTTTGATACTGCAAAGAGGCGGAGAAACTCGTTTTCAATCCGTCAAAAACGGATTGCAAAAGATCGAAGGCGATGGGCTCGTGGCTATCCACGACGGCGTTCGGCCGCTTGTAACCGAAGAAATTATTGCCAACTCTTTTCGTATTGCTGCAGTCCGGCAATCCGCTATTGCCGCGATGCCCCTTAAGGAATCTATACGTATGGTAGACTACGACAATTCGAAAGCGGTCGATCGCTCAAAATATAGACTAATCCAAACTCCCCAGACCTTCAGGGTATCGCTTATCAGACAGGCCTATGAAATGAAGGAAAACTTAAGTTTAACAGACGATGCCAGCGTAGCTGAAAATTCGGGACACACCATTTCCCTTTTCGAAGGAAGTTATGAAAATGTAAAAATTACGACAACGGAAGACTTGGTGATAGCGGACGCTCTATTGAAGGCAAGACAGGCGTGAGGAGAAAAGCCGCAGGTTAGTCAGCGCCTCTCTTTTTTGACCAGTACCGTCAATATTCATCCTCATTAAAAAAGAAATCTTCTTTGGTTGGGTAGTCGGGCCAGATCTCCTCGATGCTCTCATATGGCTGGCCGTCATCTTCCAGTTCCTGGAGATTCTCCACCACTTCCAAGGGGGCCCCTGAGCGAATGGAATAGTCAATCAACTCATCTTTAGTAGCCGGCCAGGGCGCATCTTCCAAGTAAGAAGCAAGTTCAAGGGTCCAATACATATGATTTTTTCTCCTTTAATTTTTCGCAAAAATAGAATTTAATTGATCAAAACAAACTTTATTTCCGTCTTCATTTCCTTCGCCTCGAAAGGCCGGATTATTAATTATGAAACTTATTAAAAATGTCGGCGCTTTGTCTCATCAACGTTACATCTCGAAATAAATTTTTGTTCATATTTGCCCCCTAATTTCAGCTTAAATGAAGCATTTGGGCATCCATCAAGCTTGCTTGAAATCATGCCTGCGCTTCTCACTAATCATAATCTAAAATGGCAGACGAAAAAATCATATTCTCCATGGCGGGGGTCAACAAAATTTACCCGCCCAGCAAACAGGTTTTAAAAAACATCTACCTCTCCTTTTTTTACGGTGCGAAAATCGGGGTACTTGGACTAAACGGATCCGGTAAGTCTTCATTGCTTCGAATTATTGCCGGGGTCGACAAGGAATTTCAGGGTGAAGTGGTCTCCGACCTGAGCTTTACCGTGGGCCTGCTCGAACAGGAACCCCAGTTGGACAAGTCTAAAACCGTTAAGGAAATTGTTGAAGAAGGGGTTAGTCAGGTCGTTAGCCTTCTCAAAGAATTTGAGGCTATCAATGAAAAATTTGGTGATCCGGCGGTCATGGAGAATCCGGATGCTATGGATAAACTTATTACCAAACAGGGGGAGATCCAGGAAAAGCTCGACGCTGCTAACGCATGGGAACTCGACAATAAATTAGAACGCGCCATGGACGCCTTGCGCTGTCCGCCACCGGATGCAAAGGTTGAATATCTCTCAGGTGGCGAGAAAAGGCGCGTGGCTCTTTGCCGCCTGTTATTGCAGGAACCCGACGTTTTGTTGCTGGATGAACCTACTAACCATCTTGATGCCGAATCAGTCGATTGGCTTGAACAACACTTAAAACAATACAAGGGGACGGTGATCGCCGTAACGCACGACCGCTATTTCCTCGACAATGTCGCGGGATGGATCCTCGAGCTTGACCGGGGTGAAGGAATTCCCTGGAAAGGAAATTACTCTTCCTGGTTGGATCAAAAGCAAAAACGCCTGGCCCAGGAAGAAAAAACCGAGTCGAAGCGACAAAAAGCCCTCGCCAGGGAGCTGGAATGGGTTCGTATGAACCCAAAAGGACGTCAGGCAAAAGGAAAAGCCCGCCTGAGCGCCTATGAGAAATTGTTAAGCCAGGAAACGCGCGACAAGGAAGACAAACTTGAGTTGTTTATTCCGCCCGGCCCACGCTTGGGAAATAAAGTGATCGAAGCAAACGGCGTTGCTAAAGCGTATGGCGATAAGCTCTTATACGAGAATCTCACCTTCTCGCTTCCCCCTGCGGGGATAGTGGGAATTATTGGTCCAAACGGTGCCGGAAAGACTACTCTTTTTAAGATGATCATCGGAAAGGAACAGCCCGATGGCGGCACATTTACCGTGGGCGAAACTGTGAAGATCGCTTATGTCGACCAGGAACATGATGATTTAAAACCGGAAGAGACGGTGTGGCAGGCGATATCGGACGGAAATGAATTGATGGAGCTTGGGGGCAAACAAATCAATTCAAGGATGTATGTGGGAAAATTTAATTTCAATGGCAACGATCAGCAGAAGAAAGTGAAGGAGCTGTCGGGCGGGATGCGAAACCGCGTGCACCTTGCCATTGCTTTGAAGCAAGGCGGCAACCTGTTGCTGCTCGATGAGCCTACCAATGACCTTGATGTAAATACCATGCGGGCATTGGAAGAAGCCCTGGAAAATTTTGCAGGATGTGCTGTGATCATCTCTCACGACCGCTGGTTCCTGGATCGCGTATGCACCCATATTCTTGCCTTCGAAGGAGATTCGCAGGTGTATTGGTTTGAGGGAAGTTTCAGCGAGTACGAAGAGAACAAGAAAAAACGCCTTGGCGACGAACAGCCGCATCGGATAAAATATAAGAAGCTTGTCAAGTGAATTGTAGATTTGGATTGCGTGACTTATGACGATTGACTTTTAGCCACCGACGAGCGTAAATCCGAATCTAAAATGGTAATACTATGCGTGCGCTTTACACGATACTATTGTTGATTTTGTCGAATGCCTTTATGACCCTGGCCTGGTATGGGCATTTAAAATTCAAAGAATATAAATGGGCGGAGAGTTTACCCCTCATCTCAGTAATATTGATCAGTTGGGGAATTGCTTTTTTCGAGTACCTCATACAGGTCCCGGCGAACAGGATCGGATTCAAAAACTACGGCGGTCCGTTTTCTTTGGTAGAATTAAAAGTTATTCAGGAAGTGATAACCCTTCTGGTATTTGTCATTTTTTCATTGATTTTTTTCAAGACTGAAACTTTTCGATGGAATCATCTCATAGGCTTCATATTTCTGATTCTCGCCGTATACTTCGTTTTTAAGAAATAACTTCGAAGTAATTCAGATTTATATAAACGATTTACGCCAGCGCTGTACCGAATCAATCCTTTATGTCCGCTTGATGAATTTATTTACTGATTATCTCGCTGTCATCTAAAAATCCGGAATCTTAATGCTTAGGCAACCTCCTCGCCGGGCTTTGTCCTCCACCTTCGATGCATCCACACCCATTGTTCGGGGTATTTTCTAATAACATCTTCGATAAAGTTTGTGAAGACCTGTGTGTTGTAAAGTATATCTGATTCTTCATCACCGGAAATCTTCAGGGGGATTTCTGGAAGAATATGCATATGTTGTTTCCAGTCTTTGCCCAAATAAATATATGTTGGAATGATCGCGGCACCCGTCTTCATGGCCAATACCGTAGCACCAACGGGCGTGGCGGCAGGCATTCCAAAAAAATTGACAAAGCGGCTTTTCACTTTTGTGTCCTGATCGATTAGCAAAGCAACAGATCCCCCCGATTTCAAAACTTTGATCAACCGGAAGGTTTCCCTTCCGCGTTCGATGGCAATTGCCCCATACATATTCCGGTAATCCCACAAGAGCTCATTCAGTCTCTCGTCTTTTAGCGGTGTACCGATAATATTTGGATTGAGCCCACGCAGCGCCATATTACTCACCTGCAAATCAAATGCGCCCAGGTGACACGTTAAGAAAATTACACCTTTTCCTTTTTTGATCGCCCGGTCATAATTTTCCAGACCTTCGGTTATTAGGAACTCTTGCAGGTCATTGAGGGTTCTCACGCGCGTTGCCCTGAGCATCTCACCTGCATTCTTACCTAAAAATTCAAACACAAGCCGGGAAAGTTTCCTGATTTGCTCCGGGCTCTTATCAGGAAAAGCTTTGGAAAGATGTGTGACCACCCTGCGTCTGGTTTTGCCAGCAAACAAATAAGCTATCCGGCCCAAAACGCCGCAACACTTTAACCATAAAATGCGTGGAATGAGGTTAGAAATAAAAATCAGAAATTGAACGAAGCGGTAAACAAATGAATACCGTATCTTCCTTCGGATCTTTTTTCTTTTTGACATTGAACGCTAAGATAAGATTTTAAATTTTTTTGGAATTACATTTATTGACGATTCCGGCACAACTTTCTCGTTTTTAATATAAGCCGTTTTTATGAAATCACTTTACATCGTGCGTCACGCAAAATCGAGTTGGGCCGATCCCAGCCAATCAGACTTCGACAGAGGACTGAATGAGCGGGGTAAACGCGATGCTCCCCGTATGGCCAAACGGTTGAAGGAAAAAGGCGTCCATCCCGATTTGATATTAAGCAGCCCGGCAAAGCGAGCGCTTTCAACGGCGAAGCGCTTCGCAGAGGTGTTGGGTTATTCAAAAAAAAATATAAAAACAGATCAAAAACTTTATCACGCTGACGAAGACGCAATTTTGTCCGTGATCCACACCATTAAAGATAAGCACAACATTGTTGTTCTATTCGGTCACAATCCCGGCCTGACCGATTTTGTTAACACATTGGTAGCCGAAGAAACCAATATTGACAATGTGCCCACATGCGGTGTGGTCGCCTTCAATTTATTTGT
>DASUTP010000574.1:0-3207 GCA_036374515.1 Chryseolinea sp.
TGGTATCATAACAGGGGCAGAGCATTCCTTCGCCAGTGTGACGAAGGCGTATCCAAATCCCGTGACCGGGAAGGTAGTGTTCATTCAACATCCGGTTTCACCTCAGCCGATAGCGATAAAGCTTTTCAACGGCCATGGTGACCTGATACATCAATTCAACGCCGGGCGAAATGAAACCAGCAGTTCAATCAATGTTGACGGATTAGCCGGAGGTGTATATTTACTGCGAATCGAAACGCGCGATGAAGCCTTTAGCGAAAAAATTGTTGTAGTCAGGTGATTAGATGTTCCGTTTGTTGAATTCCTTAACAGCATAATCGCAAGCCCTTGCTGTAAGCGCCATGTACGTTAGCGACGGATTGACGCAGGCAGACGATACCATGCAAGAACCATCCGTAATAAAAACATTTTTAACCTCATGCATTTGATTGAAAGCATTTAGCACCGAAGTTTTCGGATCCTTTCCCATGCGAGCGGTCCCCATCTCATGATTTGCATTTCCAGGGAATGAAGTATTCATAAATGTTTTTACATTTTTGTATCCAATAGCTTCAAACATTTCCCCCGCAGAACTAGCCATATCTTTTTGCATCGCTTTTTCATTCTCTTTAAATTCGGCGCTGATGCTTACGGTTGGCCGACCCCACTTGTCTTTTTGTTCCGTGTTCAAAGTGACGCGATTATCCGGGTAGGGCAGGCACTCGCCAAATCCACCGAATCCAATATTCCATTCGCCCGGCACTTGTGCTTCCTCCTTCAACGCAACACCCAACGATGTCGATTTTATCAAACTTCCCCACCCTTCGCGGCTGGCGTTGCCCTGCATTCCAAAACCACGTACATAGTCCTTCCTTTTTTCGTTAATGTTTCGAAAACGCGGGATGTACAATCCAGTAGGCCGGCGTCCGATGTAATACTTATCTTCAAAACCTTCAACCGATGCCGTAGCGCCTGCCTGTTTGTGATGATCCATCAGATTTCTCCCAATCTGATCGCTTCCATTACCCAGTCCGTTGGGAAACCTGTTTGAGACAGAATTCAAGAGGATAAAAGTTGTAGCAACAGTGGAAGCATTCAGGAAAATAATTTTTGAGTAGAATTCCAAAACCTCATTTGTTTCGGCGTCGGTGACCTCTACGCCAATAGCCTTGCCTTTTTTATCATCGTACAAGACCTTGTTCACCAATGAATAGGGACGGAGCGTGAGATTTCCCGTGGCAAATGCAGCAGGCAACGTGCTCGCGTTTGTACTAAAATAAGCTCCATACGGACAACCACGGTGGCAAAGATTTCTGGACTGACATTGGCCGCGCCCTTTCACCGGTTGCGTCAAATTTGCTGTACGTCCTATCGTAACCTTTCTTCCGGGAAATTTTTCTTCGATCAGCCGCTTGGCATCTTTTTCGACACAATTCATCTCCATGGGAGGCAGAAACTTTCCATCGGGAAGGTGCGCAAGGCCTTCCGCCTGCCCGCTCACACCGATAAAGCTTTCAACATAGTCATACCAGGGCGCTATGTCTTTATAACGGATCGGCCAGTCGACCCCATGGCCATCAACAATATTTGCAGTAAAATCAAGGTCGCTCCATCGATAGCTCATGCGGGCCCAAAGCAAAGAACGTCCGCCGACGACATCTCCGCGTATCCAATCAAATCGTTTTAATTCGGTATAGGGATTTTCCTTATCATTGATGTAGAACGCTTTATTATCTCCACGATAACTATAGTGCCTTTTTTGGACGTAACCACGATCCTTATCTTCCTCGGTCAGCCGCATTCCATGAGGGAACTCCCATAAATCTTTGGTTGCCGTCGGATAATTGGGATGGTCCATCGGCCGGCCACGCTCAAGCATCAGGACCTTCAGGCCTTTTTCACATAACTCCTTGGCTGCCCAGCCACCACTGATACCTGATCCAACAACGATCGCATCGTAGGTATTCTGATCTTTTCCTTTCTGATTGACGTTCATAATTCCTCCAGGGCATTAAAATCTCAATTCTGATCAATAATTGAAAGGGATTTTTTTCCAAAACGATCCTGATTCGATCAGTGGTTACGATTGAGGCGCGGATTTAGAAACTTAACGATAATTAATCTGGCCAATCTGTAGATCATTTCGATCTGTGTTTTATTTTTGCGCAATTTTGTTCACCCCACTCAACAAAAAATGCCAAGAGACAGAAGTATTCGCTCGGTCCTCATCATCGGTAGCGGCCCCATTATTATCGGACAGGCCTGTGAATTCGATTATTCAGGCTCGCAAGCATCCCGTTCGCTTCGTGAAGAAGGAATTGAGGTAGTCCTGATCAACTCCAATCCGGCTACGATTATGACTGACAAAGTGACGGCAGATCACGTGTACCTCAAGCCGCTCACGAAAAAGTCGATTCGGGAAATATTGGAAAAGCACCATATCGATGCGGTTTTGCCGACGATGGGAGGCCAGACCGCCCTCAACTTGTGCATTGATTGCGACAAAGCGGGCATATGGCAGCACTTTGGCGTGCGTATCATTGGCGTCGACATCAAAGCAATTGAGACGACGGAGGATCGTGAAAAATTCCGGCTTAAAATGCTGGAACTCAATGTAGGCGTTTGCCAGGGTGGTACGGCAACGTCTTTTTTACAGGGAAAGGAAATAGCCCAGGAAATCGGATTTCCACTTGTAATAAGACCGTCTTATACATTAGGCGGCACGGGCGGAGCATTCGTGAATGACCATGATGATTTTGATGATGCCTTGAACAACGGATTGCACGCATCACCCATTCATGAGGTGCTGGTGGAAAAAAGTATCATGGGCTGGAAAGAATATGAGCTGGAATTGCTTCGCGACAGTCTGGGTAATGTAATCATTATCTGCTCGATCGAGAATTTTGATCCGATGGGAATCCATACTGGCGACTCAATTACCGTAGCGCCCGCGATGACTTTGCCGGATACTGTATATCAGCACATGCGCGACCTCGCTATCAAGATGATGAATGGTATCGGGCAGTTTGCCGGGGGTTGCAACGTTCAGTTCGCCCTCAATCCCGACGATGACAATGAGATCATCGGCATTGAAATCAATCCACGCGTTTCAAGATCATCGGCCCTGGCTTCAAAAGCTACAGGATACCCCATTGCGAAAATTGCCGCCAAGCTTGCAATTGGTTACAACCTGGATGAGCTCACGAATGCCATCACGGGAACAACTAC
>DASUTP010000575.1:0-5617 GCA_036374515.1 Chryseolinea sp.
ATTGACGTCAAAGGTCTCAAGAAAATAGGCAAGGGCCTTAGCGTGTTTGGCATTCTCCTCTACGATCAGCACTTTCTTCGGATGATGCGTTAATACATATTCAATTTTCTTAAAGACAGCAGTCATTTGATCAAATGCAACCGGCTTGCTAATAAAGTCGACGGCACCTTTTAGCAAGCTTTCATTTTTTACTTCATGCGAAGACATAATATGCACGGGGATATGACGCGTTTCAGCCGTACGCTTCAATTCCTCCATTACCTCCCAGCCATTTTTAACCGGCAATTGCAGGTCCAGCAGAATGCCTATCGGAAGGAATTGTTTCGCCAGCTCAATGGCTTCATCACCACGCACGCTCACCACGCACTTATAGTTTTTTTGCCGGGTGTATTCCATCAGGGATCTGGCAAAATTTACATCATCTTCAACTATTAAAATTGTCTTGTCACCTTCTCTGATCTGGTTTCTGTCATCGGGAAGACTTTCAGGAATATGGGTGCTGATGTATTTCTTTTCGACTGCAGGTGTTTGTGCCACCGGAATCGGTACGTCAATTTGCACGGATAGCTCCTCATTTTTCTGAACAACATCGGGCGTGGAGGGTATCGAAACAACAAATTCACTGCCCCGTTCCGGTTCACTCTGCAAAGTTATTTCTCCACCCAGCAATTTGGCCAGTTCACGGCTGATGGAAAGCCCCAAGCCCGTGCCGCCGTATTTTCTACGCGTAGAACCATCAGCTTGCTGAAAGGCTTCGAAAACAAGTGATTGTTTTTCTTTGGGGATTCCGATACCGGTATCTTTCACAATAAATTGAATATGGGATTTTTTTTTAGGGTCGTTCTTTATCAATAAACTCACCGTTCCTTTGGCGGTGAATTTAATTGCGTTTGAAACAAGGTTGCGGATGATCTGCTCTATGCGTAGCCGGTCCGTTGTCATAGCCTCTGGCACATCGGCATCGATCGACGACTTGAATTCGATATTTTTCTCGGCAGCCAGGGCGTTGAATAAGGAATGCTGATTCGTGACGACTTCACTGATCTGCACCCGTTGATATTCCAGCTTCATCTTACCCGCTTCAATTTTTGACAGGTCAAGGATTTCGTCTATTAAAGATAATAGTCCATTTCCTGAACTTTGGATCACTTTGGTGTATTCGATCTGATCTTTTGTTAAATTCTTTTCCTGGTTTTCTGACATTAGCCTGGACAGCAGCAGTATTGAATTCAATGGCGTCCTTAGTTCATGCGACATGTTGGCCAGGAACTCAGATTTATATTTTGTGCTTTGTGCCAGTTGATTAGCCTTGGCCTGTATCTCCGCTATGCCTTCTGAGATAGCGTGATTTTTTTCTTCCAGTAATCTGCTGCGTTCCTCTAATTCCTGATTTGCCTGCCGTAGTTCCTCTTGCTGCACCTTCAACTCCTCTTCGGAGGCCTGGAGTTTTTCCGATTGAACCTCCAGTTCGCTGTTCAGGTTTTCAAGCTCTGTATGTTGTGTTCTCAGTTCCTCCGACTGCGCCTGGGTTTCTTCCAAAAGCTCCTCAAGTTTCCGTCTGTTCTGGGAAGTGCTGATCGCAATTCCGATGTTGGGCGTCGATGTTCTCATGAACTCAATTTCGCGGGGCGCAAAATTGGTTAGGGTTGCCAGCTCAATTGCGCCCTTAACCCGGTGTCCGTCCAGCACCGGGAGAGCGATTACATGGTTCGGCCTGGCTTCGCCGCTGGCAAAACTGATGGTAATGTTTTCTACCGGAATATTTTTTAACTCAACAGGATGGCGCGCAACAACACATTGTCCTACGATACCTTCTCCAACTTTTATTACCCTTCGCGCTTCGGCAGGAAGATATGAGAAGCCCGCAACCGAATGTAGTTCCCCGCCTTCCAAAATATAAAGTGCACCGACGTTGGAGCCCGTGTACGTTGCAACACATTCGATAATATCGCGGCTGAGGATTTCCACATCTTTCTCGCCGATCATGACGTCGTTAAGCGTTGCAATTCCGGTTTGCAACCACTCCTTATCGGAAAGTGTTGTAAACGAGTATTGGAGGGACTCCGCCATCTTATTCAGCGATCCGGCAACGTTGCCCAAGGCATCACTTTGCTTATCGTCTATCCGGATGGAATAATTTCCCTGTGATATTTTATCCGAGATTCCTCTAATAATCGAAATGCGGTTACTGATTTCCTGGTCCTTTTTCTCAAGGGCATGCTGCAGCTTGACGCGTTCTTCAAAATCGGCTCTCACCCGTGTATAGAAAAGTACTGTGATCAGCAACGCGATCAACGACCCGGCAATGATCAGCGGTGGTGTCAGATTGACAAACTGGCTCATCGACTCGTAACGGCTGCTGAGCAACTGATTTTCCCGATCCTCCATCACTGCAATTAAGTCCCTCACATTTTCCATTATTTTTCTTCCCTCGCGAAAATGTTGGGCGTTTACTGCCTGCTCTTGCTTTTTTAATTCGATCGCTGAATCCAGATATTTGAACCGCTCATTTATCTGCGTGTAAAGTTTTTCCAGGTCTTGTTGCTGCGCAGCGTTATCGCTGGTAAGGGCTTTTACAGTTCCATATGACTTCATCGCCCGTTCACGCGCATTCAGGTACGGAACCAGAAATTCATCTTCACCGGTAAGCAGGTAGCCCCGCTGACCAGTTTCGGCATTGAGGAGGGCGGTAGAAATTGACCGCATTTCACGGATCACCTCATTGGTGTGATTTACCAGTGCCGCGCTCTTCAGCAGGTTGTTGATGCTGATGTAGGATGCCACAGCACTTAAAATTAAAATGATCAGTGAAGCACTGAACCCGATTAGTAGATTTCGTTTGAAATTGTTTTTCATTGTAGCAAATACTGAACAGAGTTTTATTGCGAATGGCTAATGGGAAGAATTATAATAAAAGTTGCCCCTTCGTTTTCTTTCCCGCTGGCGTAAATTAGTCCGTCATGCCTTTCAATAATTTTTTTTACGATCGCTAGTCCGATTCCGCTTCCTTCATAAAGCTCAGCGTGATTAAGTCGCTTGAAGATTTCGAAAATACGATCATTGTATTGGTTATTGAACCCGATTCCGTTATCGCTGATTGAAATCCTGCAAAAGTCACCGCTCTCCGAAAGGGGCGCATCAATTTCCTTGCGGGCAATCAGGTCTGCCTTGATCAGTATTTTGCACGGAATATCCTCACGACAGAATTTTAACGAGTTGCTGATCAGATTCTGAAACACCTGGCGCATCTGCGACGGAATCACTTCAATTTCCGGAATCGGATCGATATGAATTATCGAGGTGAATTCGAGATCAGTGAGCGTTGCTTCCAGGATTGCGTTTAGGTTCGTCTTCTTAAAAACATCTTCAGCGTTGATCTTCGAAAAGTTTAGCAGGTCCGTGATAAGATCCCGCAGACGATTGGCTGAGGAAGAAATTCGTTCAAGGTAAGATTTGAGCTTTTGCTTTTCGTCTAAGTGGCGCTGAAGTGCAATGTTACTAAACGTCTGAATTTTCCGAAGCGGTTCTTGTAAATCGTGGGAAGCGATAAAAGCAAATTGTTCAAGTTCTTTATTACTTTGCTCCAGTCTTTGGTTCGAACGTTTTAGCTCTACCGTCCTTTCGTCAACTTTTTTCTCGAGCAATTGTTCGGCTTTCTTCCGGAACTCAATTTCCGCCCGAAGATTTCTCTCCAGCTCATTCAACTTTCGTGTTTGCTCTGACAAACGGTAAAACGTCTTTATCTTCAACAGCAAAATATCCGGATCGAATGGTTTTGTCACATAATCAATGGCCCCGGAATCATATCCTTTCGTAACATACCTTTTCTGGGTGTTGATGGCCGACAGGAAAATGATAGGGATGTCTTTGGATTTACTGTATCCGGAAATTGCCTCCGCGACTTCAAAACCATCCATCTCAGGCATCTGTACATCCAGTATTATAAGATAATAAGTGTTTTGCAGAATCTTTTTCAGCGCTTCTTCTCCCGATGACGCCGTGTCTACCTCGAACTTGTGCAGAGTTAGCAGCGATTTCAGGGAAAATATGTTTTCGTAATTATCGTCAACAATCAGAATCATGAGGCGCTAGGGCAAAAAATCATAAAGGGCAAAATGAAAAAAAATAATGATTAACGCTATGAGTTGGAGGTGGTACAATTGAAATTCTAAGGTTCATGGATGTTAAAGGATAGATTAAACACCCACACGTTTCCTTTGTTCAAACTCTTTTCCTCAATTTTAGGTTATGGAAGGGTCAAACAAATGCTTATAATAGCAACCCCGGGAGTTCCGGCTGACCAAAGGATCGATGACGCTATTTATTAAAAACATGGTATGCAACCGCTGCATTCTGGTTGTAAAGCAAACTTTGGAGAACCAGGGACTTAGTCCGGAAAAGGTGGCTTTGGGGGAGGTTACGATTTCCGAAGAGCGTTTGTCAGAGGCGCAGCAGCAAAAGCTGGATGATGCATTAATTGCCCTGGGCTTCGAACGGATTGATGATCGGAAAGCCAGGCTGATTGAGGCGATGAAAAACAAAATTATTCAGGTTATTCACCATTCTTCCAAAATAGATCTTAAAGTGAACTGGTCAACCCTCCTGTCGGAGGCTTTGCACTACGAATATAATTATCTCAGTAATTTATTTTCAAGCGTTGAGGGGATTACGCTGGAACAATATATCATACGGCAGAAGATTGAAAAAGTAAAGGAACTTCTTTTTTACGATGAACTAAATTTGAGTCAGATTGCCAACCGGCTCGGGTATAGCAGTTCGGCCCATCTTTCAGCCCAATTTAAAAAAGTTACTGGGCTCACCCCCTCTGAAATGAAGCGATCCAGGGAAGTTGACCATAACAGGAAGTCGCTGGATTCTGTTTCCTGAGTGTGTCTGATCTGAGTCGATCCCTTCCGCCACACGCTAATACCCCCAAATTCATCCATCTTGAAATGATGTAAAGGAAAGCAGGTAAAGTGTAAAATTAAACCTGGCTGCATCTTGTATTATTGTAGAGATGACAATTAAAAATCAAACCATGTCTGTAATCGAAGGTAAGCAGGGCAATGCAACGCAAATTATACACGAAAGCTTTCCAGTACTGGAGATGACGTGTGCGGCTTGCGCGGTAAGCGTTGAATCAATGCTGAAAGCGGCGCCTGGCGTTAAAAACGCGGGGGTGAATTTTGCGAACCAAACCGCTTGGGTTGATTACGATAAAAGTGTAACAACGCCTCACGAGCTGCAACAATCGATACGATCAATCGGTTACGATCTTGTTGTAGATGCGGAGGATCCCGAAGCTGTACAACAGGAATCTCAGCACAAGTATTACGAGGATATAAAGAGACGCACAATCTGGTCGTCAGTTCTCGCATTACCTGTCGTCATAATCGGAATGTTTTACATGGACGTGCCGCTTGGTCGTTATATTTCAATGATATTATCGGCGCCCGTTGTTTTTTACTTCGGAAGAAATTTTTTTATCAACGCATGGAAAAAGGCGCAGCATGGAATGGCGAATATGGATACGCTGGTTGCATTGTCGACGGGGATTGCATTTTTATTCAGTGCCTTTAATACCATTTTCCCAGACTTTTGGCATGCGCGTGGAATA
>DASUTP010000576.1:0-16338 GCA_036374515.1 Chryseolinea sp.
ACACTTGATTGATGGTTATAATGGTGTTGCAACCATCTACAAAGCAACAGGCAGTTTGGATTCCGCAGTTTGGTATGCCAAAAAAGCATTAGCCGTTAAAACAGCAAAATCTTATCCCATTAGCGCGCTAAAGGCAGCAAATCTTCTTTCAGAGGTTTATGGATTAATAAATAGACCTGACAGCACATTGAAGTATTTAAGAATGGCAATCAGCTTAAAGGATAGTCTATTTAACCGGGAAAAAATAATGGCCATTCAAAATCTTCATTATAACGAACGGGAGAAGCAGCAAGAAATAGCAGACTCGAAATTAAAATTACGGAATCAGTTTATAGTGTATTTTTTGCTGGCCGTAGTTATGGCGGTATCGGTGATAGCGGTAATAGTATTAAAAAATAAGAGGCAGAAGCAGTTGCAAAATATGCGCAACAGCATTGCTGACGACCTACACGATGACATTGGCTCGACTTTAAGCAGCATCAGTATTTTGAGTGAACTGGCAAAAAAGAAATCTCCGGAAGCTGCATCTTTGCTAACTTCGATCGGGGAGAGCACAGTTTCCATGCAGGAAAAAATGAGTGATATAGTGTGGGCTATCAAGTCCGAGAACGACCGCTTTGAAAATGTACTGCATCGCATGAACCAGTTTGCTTCGGAAATTTTTGAAGCCAAAAGTGTTCAACTGGATTTCACTTCGGATCCATCCTTGCTCGCCTCAAGATTAACGATGAAGCAACGTAAGAACCTTTATCTTTTTTTTAAGGAAGCTGTCAACAATGCGGCGAAGCACTCGGACGCTAAAAGAATTTCTATCCACATTTTTCAGAAAGACCATTATATCGAAATGATCATCAAAGATGATGGTAAAGGTTTTGACACGAGTCAAACGTTCAATGGTAATGGAATGAGTACTTTAAAAAAACGTATAGAAGAGCTAAGCGGCTATTTTAAAATTCACTCACAGTTAAATGAAGGAACAGTTGTAGCACTTAAATTTAAAGTCACATAAAATGGTGACTGAATTTGCCAAGTTAAGTCATTCCTTTAAGTCACACATAAAAAATTGGCCATGGAAATTAAGGTTGCCTTATTTGAAGACAATAAGAAGCTTTGCGATAGTTTGGAGCAATTGATCAACAGTGTAGAAGGCATGACGTGTACCGGCGCGTTTGCCAATGCGAATAAACTGATCCACAATATGCAACTGGCCAATCCTGATGTGGTGATGATGGACATTAATATGCCCGGCGTATCGGGCATCGAAGCAGTAAAGACGATTAAGGAGAAATTTCCAAATGTTCATATACTCATGCAAACCGTTTTTGACGATAACGACAAAATATTTGCAGCCATTTGCGCAGGTGCATCCGGATATATGCTTAAGAAGACATCGCCGCAGAAAATGATCGAAGCCATTCGTGAAACGTATCAAGGAGGCGCGCCCATGACACCCTCTGTTGCTGTAAAAGTATTGGAGATGTTCAGGTTGCAAACCAGGGTTGAGAAAAATGAATTTATTGATTTATCCGAACGCGAAAAGGAAATTCTAGCGATGCTTGTAAAAGGGAAGTCATATAAGGCTATTGCGTCAGAATGTTTTATTTCTATTGATACGGTAAGTACCCATGTACGGCACATCTATGAAAAGCTTCACGTCCATTCTAAAAGCGAAGCGGTTGCAAAAGCTATCTTTCAAAAGTTGGTATAGAGAGCCCGGCTATTTATTTGAGATTAAATCTTGGAAACAACACTCACACTCGCAACTCTCGACCCAAAACTCACAAATACTCGCTCTGACTAGTAAACTTCGAGTGCGACTTGTGCGTGAGAAGATTATAAGAGTGACATCAGATATTTTTATCAAGGTCTACACCTCAAAAAAGAGAAATCATTTTATAATACTCTTTCAAATTAAATGCATCGAAAAATGAGTAGTCAATAGAGGTTTTTGCATTCAGCTAGACTCTATCGATTCGCTCACGCTTCAAAAAAAGAGAAATAAAATCACCAGTTCATGTGATTGCCGAGGTAAAATTCCGGTCATAGTTTTATACAAAAGTATTGCCCCGGTTAAAAAAACTTCTATGCCAAAATTGATATACCTCTATTGTATCGTTGCGATAATTACAATTTCATCTTCAGCACCGATTAACCTCAAACCTCGAAATACTTTCCGCGATTGTCCCGAGTGCCCAGAGATGATTATTATTCCAGCAGGCAGTTTCATGATGGGCTGCCTGGAAAACGATTCATCATGTTTGCCTCAAGAAAAGCCGCTCCATGAAGTAAAGATCCGGCAATTTGCGGCAGGCAAGTTCGACGTGACCCGCGGCGAGTGGGCGGCATTCGTGGCGGCTACGAATCGTCCCACAACCGGAGGTTGTGTCGGGAGTGCACTACCCGTCGATTCTCTTCATACACCTTGGGATCTTAACCCCTCTGCAACCTGGCAAAATCTCGGTTTTACTCAGGATGATAGCCACCCCGTTGTTTGCATTAAATGGAACGATGTGCAAGAGTATATACGCTGGCTCAGCAAGAAAACTGGAGCTGATTACAGGCTTTTGACCGAGGCAGAATGGGAATATGCGGCTCGCGCCGGAACCACTACGCCTTTTCCCTGGGGATCAAAGGCGACACACGAGTATGCCAATTACGGCAGGGATAACTGCTGTGAAGGTCGCCAGCTTGGCGATGATCAATGGATGTTTACATCACCGGTGGGTTCATTTCCGCCCAATGCATTCGGCCTTTATGATATGAATGGAAATGTATTACAATATGTTCAGGATTGTTTCGCAAACTCGTATTCTGCTCATCCAACAGATGGCACTGCTTACACCGGGACCATGGAATTGAGAATGCCGAAACGCTTTTCGTGGATGGATGGAAAAAATTCCTGTTCATTTCACATGATCCGGGGCGGCTGTTGGGGTGATCCTCCTGAAATGATACGCTCCTCTTTTCGAAATTGGTCTCCAGGCCCCGGAGCAACACTGGAGAATTACAGTAGCGCTGGTCTGGGCTTTCGCGTTGCAAAGACACTTCAATGAAGACAGACGACCGCATTGCTCCAAGCAAAGCGATCGAACAACCTGAACCAAAACTTTTATCCATGACTACGAGTACTACGGTCGCTTCCTGTTCAGCAACCAACAATGGTGAAGATTTAACCACACCGTTGAATCGCCCAGCACGCTATTTCTTTATTGTAATGTCATTCCTCTTTTTGATCATTTCGGCCCTTGGTTTTGTACCTAGATATCAAGCAATGTATAACGGTACCCTAAGATTCCCCATTCATTGGCTTGCGCATGTTCATGGTGCCTTAATGACAACATGGCTACTGGTGTTTATAACGCAGACCATACTCGCTGCAAAAGGTTATCTAAAATTTCATCGTCAACTCGGACTATTCTCAATTGGAATTGGTGTACTTATTTGGATCTCCATGTGGGTTGCCAGCGCGCGCGCTTTGATAAGTTTTAATCCCCCAGTGGGCCATTTCTTATTTGATGTTCTGATAATACAATGCTATGGCATAGTTTTGTTTGGGCTATTTTTCATCTGGGGTATTCTCGAACGAAAGCATGGAGCAATACATAAACGTCTTCTTTTCTTATCCACGCTTTCTTTAATGCAGGCGGCCATTGATCGAATGCACTGGTTGCCAGGATTACACACGGCATTGTATATCCGCTTTTTCTATTTGGATGCGTTATTGATTTTACTTTACATTTACGACTGGTTTATCTTGAAGCGCATTCATAAAGTTACCTGGATTGGCAGTCTGCTCTATATTATTTCACAAGTTATCGTGACTATGACGTGGGGTTCACCAGCATGGCACAACTTCTGGTTTAATCTGATGAATGGATTTCGGTAACAACGTGAAAGTCATCTAGCAAACTTGAATATGCTAGCGTAAATTCCGACACGATGATAAACTGATTTTTTTAATTGAAGCCCTTGTTGAGAAATATCATCTGAACATTCATGCTTTGTCTTTGCGGCAAACCTGGGCAATTTCGAGGCAATTCCAATAAGACATAAGTGACTTGAGGCAAAATTCCGTGGAAAATGAGAAAAAATAAAAACAAAAAGCTTTGTGAGATTCTGATTTAAAAATTGAAAGGAAATCCAAGGAAAAAACTTCGCATTCCAGCAGCGATTCACACCGCTCCACTCCTTCCAGTCTTAATCTTGCCCGCGCGCCTATAGCTAGCAATGATCACACCCTTGGTCGTGACAATGTTTTTTGTCAATTCAAAGTTTGCAGGAAGCGATCCCTTGTCGAACAGATTTTTACCCTTGCCTAAGATCAACGGGTGAATTTTAAGTCTAAGTTCATCTACAAGATCGTTCTTGAGGAGCAGATGAACGATTTCGCTACTTCCCCAGACCTGTATGTCCGCGCCCTTTGTCTTTTTCAATTTTTTGATGTCTGATACGTTTCTTATCACGGCAGAGTTTTTCCACCCCGTAACCATTTTATCATTCTTCTTCAGCTTCCTTGAAACGACATATTTCATCCCTTCATTAATACCCGGCCAGAACTCACCGTGCTTCGGCCAGTAGTCTGCCCAGATCGAGTATGTTTTTCGCCCCAAAAGATAGTCCGTCGGTTTGAGTTCTTCGCGCACTACGTTGTCATACGTTTCATCAGATTGTGGTGCTACCCAACCACCGAGCTTAAAGCCACCGGAGGTATCTTCTTTCGGTCCACCGGGGGATTGAATCACCCCATCTAACGACATCATTGAAAGTACTACTATCTTTCTCATGCTTTTCATCTTTTGCTGATACAAAACTCGTCATTGTGATCCACCCACTTGTTGTACAATCGCGACAACTTACGAGGGCAAATACGACAATTATACATGTCGCAAGCGGCTGAAATTCAGGTACGAAATTTACACAATAAAGTGCTTAGACGCAGGTAGCGTGTTAGAGTCTTCAAGTGCAGTATGAGCATGGTTTTTGTTCAACTTACTCGAAGGGTCGGTACTGGTATATAGTAAAAAGGAATTCATCACAACTAGTTTTAAAAAATGTTAAATCACACGCTATGGCTTTAGAATCATCCAATGATCGTTTGGCCTCATTCAGCAAAAAAGTTTGGATCACGATATCTATAGTTGCACTGTTTGTGATTGTATTTTGGATATTGAAAGCAACCTTTAATGTCCTCCTTTTAATTCTGGCAGGGGTACTTATTGCCTTGTATTTTCACGGGTTGAGTAGTTTATTACACAGGAAGCTGTCGATACCAAAAAAGGCAACTTTAATCACTTCCATCATTGGGTCACTATTATTACTTGGACTTTTTTTATGGTTTGCTGGCAGTAGGATTCAGGGACAAGTGAGTGAATTGAGAGATACGCTTCCTTCTGCCTTCGAAAATTTCAAGGAGGAAATTAATGACTCTGAAATCGGTAAATCCATAATAGATATGATTCCGTCTAAACCGGACACAGGTAAAGCTGCGTCCGCGCTCACCTCTTTTTTTAGCAGTACCTTTGGTGTAATAGGCGACCTCTATGTGGTATTTTTTCTTGGGATTTTCTTTATCGCTTCACCGAAAATTTATATTAATGGAATGTTGAAATTGATTCCATCGCCGGGGAAGCGCGAAGCTGAAAATATTCTGAGCCACCTCGGTCTCACACTGACAAAATGGTTGAAGGGCAAAATCTTCTCAATGATCGTAGTCTTTGTATTAACTGCCATCGGCCTTCTCATTTTAGATGTTCCACTTTGGCTGGTCTTATCACTGCTTGCAGGGTTGTTAAGTTTCGTTCCTAATTTCGGTCCCCTGATTGCAATAATACCAGCGGTATTAATTGGATCTATGGAAAGCACTACAACAGCACTTTTGATATTAGGGTTGTACATCCTCGTTCAGGTTCTTGAGAGCAATCTAATTACGCCCAAAATTCAGAAAAGGCTTATCAACATACCACCTGCACTAATTATCACTTCTCAACTCTTTATGGGTGTGTTAACGGGTGGATGGGGTTTAGTTTTAGCAACTCCCTTGATTGCGATTCTGATGGTGCTGGTGAACAAGCTTTATATTGAAAAGCAGGAAAAATGGTAGGCTACCGTATCTAGCGATAGTATTGTCTCTTCTAAAAAACACCTTCTAAAAACATTTAACAAGTGAAGAGCAATAAGCGGCCAGTAAATGCCGTTAATCAACGTCGGAATGAAATTAAGCCCTGGGTGTAACGACTTGGTCCTTCTTAGAATTTGCTTGAATTCAAAACGCCAGGCACGACTAATTTGTTTCATCCCAGCCCCCGCCTAGCGCTTGATACAAACTTATAATGGAATGGAATATTTCTTTTTTTACGTTCGCCAATTCAAGTTCAGCTTCCAGCACACTTTTCTGAGCTGTGATTACTTCAAGGTAGGTTGCGTAACCAGAAGTGAAGGAAATATTTGAAGTAGCCACCGCATTTGATAATTCATTTACCTCTTGTTCCTTCAGCGCGTATATAGCCTCGAGGTTGTTTATGTTTTTAATATTATTGAGAACTTCGCCGTACCCACGGATGATGGATTCTTGATAGTTATAGAAAGCCTCATATCGTGTTGCTACCGAATATTTAAAATCGGATCTGATCCTGTTTCTGTTGAAAATCGGGGCCGTAATCCCGCCAAGAACGCCCGCCGCCAACGAACCGGGTGACTGAAAAAGTTTCGAGACAGTCAATGCATTAAATCCCGCATAAGG
The DNA here is from genome assembly GCA_036374515.1 of Chryseolinea sp. Classification (GTDB taxonomy): domain Bacteria; phylum Bacteroidota; class Bacteroidia; order Cytophagales; family Cyclobacteriaceae; genus Chryseolinea. The sequence goes on from DASUTP010000576.1 coordinate 6,740, forward strand.
CGAAATGGAAATTGACGGAAGGAATGCAGCACGCGCTGCCTGCACGTCGGCCTTTGCACCAAGCAATTCAAGCTCTGCTTGCTGAATGTCCGGGCGGTTTAACAAAAGCGCAGACGGAATGCCTTCGTTCAGAGTAGAGGGAAGTGCGAGCTCGCTGATATCTTTTTTTCTTTCAATGTGCTGGGGATATCGCCCCAATAGAAGATTGAGTTCAGTTTCCAGCTCTACAATACGTTGCTCTCTTTCTTTCTCAAGTGCTTTGGTACGGAGCAACTGTGCAGTAGACTGCTGTACCGCCAACTCAGTAGCCCGTCCTCCTGCTTTTTGGATTTTGATGACGTCTACTGCGGTCCGCTGGAAGTCAATGTTTTTTCGGATGATCTTGACTTCATAGTCGACGGCGAGCAGGTCATAGTACAAGCGTGCGACGTCTGCAACCAGCGAAGTGGTCAGCAGATGCTTCCCTTTTTCTGAAGCGAGGTAGCGAGACCAGGCTGCCTTTCTTCGATCTTTCAACTTACCCCATATATCAATCTCCCAGGAGGCTTGAAATCCGACAAAATATTCTTCCCTAATGTTGTTGATGCGCTGACTTTGGTCCGCATTGCCAACCATGTTCTGGTTGACATTTCCCAGGTTCGAAGAGGCTACAGCGTTAAGCTCCGGAAACAACGCTCCCTTTCGAATATCATACATGGCCTTTGCCATTTCGACACGTTGTGCAGCCGTCAACAAATCAAGATTATTCTCCAGCCCAGTCCCAATAAGGTCAACGAGCAAAGAGTCAGTAAAAAAATATTGCCACTTGATACTGCCATCCATCAAAGTGTCTTTTTTTCCAATATATGAATCTGGCATTGTTAAAGTCACGGGCATAGGAGGTGGTACAGCAACCTTACAACTGCCAATGACAGCCACCAACGAAGAAAAGAATGCGAGCCTTGCGAAGTAATTCCTAAAAGACATCTCTCACGTTTAATTTTTCAATTGCTAATTGTATGCGTTTTTATTGTCAAGGGTTAGCTGGTCGGGTATCGCTTCCTCGGTCAGCCTCGCTTCTTTTTTTCTGTCGGTGATGCTGGCGAACAGAACATACAATCCGGGGATGATGAGCACTCCGAAAATTGTACCGATCAGCATTCCCCCCGCTGCAGCCGTACCGATAGAGCGATTGCCCATAGCTCCGGCACCAGTGGCGATGCAGAGAGGTATCAGCCCTGCAATAAACGCGAACGAGGTCATGAGAATTGGACGTAACCTGGCTACCGAGCCTTCAATGGATGCCTTCAGAATTGATATGCCTTCGGCCCGACGCTGGATGGCAAACTCTACGATAAGGATGGCATTTTTTCCCAGCAACCCGATTAGCATTATGAGGGCTACCTGTGCGTAGATGTTGTTCTGAAGCCCCAAAACTTTGAGTGCGAGAAACGCTCCGAAGATGCCAGCAGGCAATGATAAAATTACCGGCAAAGGTAACAGGAGGCTCTCATACTGGGCGGCTAGCAGGAGATAGACAAATACCAACGAAATAAGAAAGACGACTAGGGCCTGATCGCCAGATTTGACCTCTTCTCTCGTCATTCCTGCCCAATCAAATCCGTAACCTCTCGGTAGGTTTTTAGCGGCCTCAACTCGGATGGCAGCAATGGCATCACCACTGCTATAGCCTGGGGCCATCGTACCTGTTATTCGAGCACTCGTATACATGTTATAACGGGTGAGCTGCTCAGGCCCGTATACGCGTTCCATGCGAATAAAAGTTGAAAAGGGAACCATCTCTCCCGACTTATTCTTCACGTATAAGCGCAATAAGTCTTCCGGTTTAGCTCTGTATTCTGGCGATGCCTGAACCATTACCCTATACATTTGGCCAAACCGCACAAAGTTTGACGCGTAATTTCCACCGATAAGTGTTTGCATTGTCCCCATCGCTTGTTCGGCAGTAACGCCTTTTTTTGCAGCCATATCCTGATCAACATGAATTAGATATTGCGGGAAGTTGGGATCGTAATTAGTACTGGCAATTTCGATTGCCGGGTTTCGTTCCAGGGCCGCAATTAAGTTCTTAGTCACCCGCTCAAGTTTTTGAAGATCACCCTGGCCGGTTCTGTCAAGCAATCGCAGTTCAAATCCGCTGGAATTTCCGAACCCAGGAACGGTTGGCGGCGAAAAGAACTCGATGCTCGCGTCTGTAATGTGACGGGTGCGTTGCTTCAGAACACGGATTATTTCATCTACAGATTCTTTTCGGTTATCCCATTCAGTAAGGTTAATGATGCCCATCCCAAACGAAGCGCCCGAGACACCATTCACCAGACTATATCCTGCCAGTGTCGACACGCCTTCTACAACTTTCAAGTCTGCTGTGACCATTTGTATCTGATCCAGAACTTTTTCCGTTCTTTCTACCGTAGCACCGGACGGCGCGGTTACATTGATGTAGATAACACCCTGATCCTCGTTGGGTATGAAACCTGTGGGCAATATTGAGTTAATACCATATGTGGCTATGAAAAAGGTAAGCATCAGCCCAACCGTGACAACCTTTCTGCCTGCAATCATGTTGATCACCTTTTTATAGCGGTTAGCCAAACCATCATATGCTTTATTGAATCGCAAAAAGAAACGCTGCACCACATTATTCTTTTCTTTTTTCGGATGATGCCTACGTAAGATCAGTGCGCATAATGCTGGCGTGAGAGTCAAAGCGTTGATACCCGAGATAACGATGGCAATCGCCAGCGTCAAAGAAAATTGCCTGTAAAATACGCCCACGGGTCCGGACAGAAAAGCAACCGGTATAAACACAGCAGACATTACGAGGGTAATGGCAATGATGGCGCCCCCAATCTCTTTCATCGCTGCGAATGTTGCTTCGCGAGGTGGCAGATGATCTCGTTCCATTTTGGAGTGCACAGCTTCAACAACGACAATTGCGTTGTCAACAACGATCCCGATGGCGAGCACAAGCGCAAAAAGCGTAAGAAGGTTAATAGAAAATCCCATGACTTGCATAAAGAACAATGACCCGATCAGGGCGACTGGCACGGCAAGTGTAGGGATAAGAGTCGATCGGAAATCCTGCAAAAAAACGAAAACAACAAGGGCGACCAGAATGATAGCCTCAAAGAGTGTTTTTACAACCTCATGGATGGACGCATCAAGAAACCGCGAAACATCGTAGCTATAGTTGTACGTCATCCCCGATGGAAAACTCGTAGCCTTTAACTCTTCCATTCGCAATTTGATTTTTTCGATGACTTCCCTCGCATTGGACCCCGGCCGCTGATTAATTAAAATCGAGGCCGCAGGTGTCCCGTTGTTCTTCGATATTCGTCCAAAGTTCATCGCGCTAAATTCGACATCGGCCACATCTTTTAATCGCAATACAGATCCGTCGGGATCAGCTCTTAGCACTAGATTTTCATATTGCTCGGGTGTATTGAATTTGCCTGTGTACAGAAGAACATATTGAAGTGCTTGAGGCTCTTTGTTAGAGCTCTCTCCAGCTTTGCCTGGAGCGGCTTCAAGATTCTGTGCCTGGATCGCATCGACAACTTCGTCTGTGGAAATTTCATACGAAGTCATGCGGTCGGGCTTGAGCCAAACGCGCATGGAGTAGTCTTTTTCGCTGACGATCTCTGAATATCCAACACCATCGATTCGTTTCAGTTCCTGCAGTACATTTATGTCTGCGAAATTGTAGATGAATTTTTCATCCAGATTTGGGTCAGTGCTGACGATATTTACATACATCAAAAGGCTGTTGACTTCTTTTTCCGTAATAACGCCGTTTTTGATTACGTCCTGAGGCAATTCGTCAAGTATTGTTGCCACCCGGTTCTGCACGCTTACCGCAGCGAGGTCCGGATCAGTTCCTACAGCAAATACTACGTCAATGGCCACCGTTCCATTGTTGCTCGATACGGATGACATGTGAGTCATGCCCGGCACACCGTTGATGGCCTTTTCTAACGGAGTAGCTACCGTTTTAGCGCAGACTTCGGCGTTCGCGCCACGATATTTAGCGCGTACGGAAACAGAAGGGGGGATGATATCTGGATATTGACTGACAGGCAACGAGAAAAACGATAACACTCCTAAAAGCACAATCAGCAGAGATATGACGAGTGATAATATGGGCCTTCTAATAAAAATGTCAAACATATTAACACACTTTCAGTTTACGATTCAGTTTTATTCATTGCAGTATTTAATAGACGGTAAAAAGGGAGATTCTGGATCTTCCTGGAATCAAAATGCAACCGTCAAAATACTATCCGTCCGAACTTGTTTCGGAATGATGCGCATGCCATCACGTATCTCCTGAATTCCCTCGAATACAATCTTCTCACCGGGCTTCAATCCGGTCTCTACAATGTAGTAATGGGAGAATCTGGTTTTGGGTATGAAATTGCGCGCCTGTACACGGTTATTAGAATCGACAACATAGACGAAGGTCTTATCTTGTAGCTCGAAGGCAGCCTTCTGAGGAATCATAATTGCATCCGTTAGCGTATCGCTCCAACGCAGTTTGCCAGTGGCTCCGTGTTTTAATATTGAATTTGGATTCGGGAAGCGGGCTCGGAAGGAAATGGAACCGGTAGTTGCCTGAAACTGTCCACCAATTGACTCGACCTCGCCTTCAAATGGATATGTCGTTCCATCAGCCAGCATGAGTGCAACCAGGTTATTTTTACTACGGCTTTTTTCTGTTTGAGATTTGATGTAACGTAGATATTCGCCCTCTGAAACATTGAAGTAAACGAAGACTTCACTGATGTCGGAAACTGTAGTGAGAAGTGTACCGTGGTCTATTAGGCTGCCGGCTTTAAATGGGATGCGGTCAATGATCCCGTCGAATGGAGCGCGCACGCTGGTGTATGAAAGTTTCAGTTTTGCATTCGATTCAGCCCACATCGACTGTTTGATCCGCGCATTTACGGCTTTCAACTTGGCCTCGGCAACACTGAGCTCTGTCTCTGAAATTACATTTTTTTCTACCATGATCTTCAGGCGATCGATTTCAAGTTCAGAAGCTTTACCTTCCGCGATCGCGCTTTCCAGATTGGCGGTTGCTTCTGCCAATTCCGCACGATACTCTTCATCATTGATCTTGAAAAGAAGTTGCCCCTTTTCAACGATCTCACCCTCGTCTACATATATCTTTTCCAGAAATCCCTGCACGCGAGCGCGTAGTTCAACATTTCGAATAGCTTCAATGTCGGCCACATATTCGCGAAAAAGTTTTGTGTCTTTTACAAATACATTTATTACGGGTATAACCTTAAGTTGAGAATCTTTATTACCATTAGCTCGCTTGTTTTCAGCACACGCACCTACTATCACTCCACTAACCAACATCACAAACACCTTCAGACGTCTCACCATTCTTTAATTTTGTTTATAAAATAAAATAGTTGCAAAAATTGGTCCAGTTTGGTGCATCAAAAATTTCGAGTTCTCATTTGCTCTCTTTAAAAGAGTTTAATAGTTTTAAAAATTACCCAAATTCTTATCTGACTGCACGACGCGTAAAGTCGATGTTTAATTTGAAGCCCAGCTAGGTGCTTACTTTTAAACTTCCTAATTTATTTTGATAAACGAGATGCGCTGAACAATTTGAGAAGTCTATTTAGATCGTAGCGCATAGGCGCATCGCTGATGTTTCGAATAACGTGAAAAGCACCAATGCCATGATCGTAATACCAATGCTCGTAGCTATTGATGTCATACACTTTCATGAATTCTTCCTGAACAGCGGACAGTTGCTCGACGCATTCATCCTTAAAATTCTCAAAATCCTGATTGATCATTCCTACAAATATAGTCAACAGGCGTGATCCAACGTCAGGGTGAATGACGCCACCAGAATCGTTACCTTCGACATAGTTTGATGATTCTTGTACTGTATTCCTTAGTGACTAGTTCGAGGCGGCAGTAGTTCGAAATGCGAATGGACTCTGCATTATAGGTCTAAGTCAAAAGAAATGATCCCACGGTAACCGAGGGATCACAACAAATAGCCTCCCGGATATTTTCCGTAGCCTTTTTTTTTAGGGGTAAGAGGGGGTTTTCAGATTGGCGCTGTTTCAACTACACAATATCAAATGGTGATGCTTCTGCGCCTCGCCAACAGATGAAAGGTGGTTATGTCCGTGGACAGCGTATGATTTACTCTGCACGAGGATACATTCACCAGCCGATGCGCATATGGCCTTACACTTTTTAAAGACCGCTCCACTGAATTTATGATGCAAGTGGATTTTATCCGTATGACGATTTCTTTAAATTTGGTAAGGTTTCAGGAATAAAAGAAAGCCGGGTTGTTAAAATAATGGAAGAGTTAAATGGCAAGGAAGCGCGTATGGACAAGTTGGTCGATGGTATTTCTTAAGCGATGATCTCGAGGAATATGTTAAGCAAACGTAGAAAGACAAACGGACGCGGTTGAAGTTGTGTACTCGAACGCTAAGCGGGTTTGATAAAGCATTCAATAGTCATGGCAGTAGATAATCTTCATGTATTAGACATCATCGAAGTAATGGAAGCTTTCCTGGAAAGAAAGCGCCCACCAGAACACGTCCGTCCCAAGCTTGATATTGGATATAGGATCGAAGGTCAAAGTATTATTATCCATGAGATACGTCCCCTTTGGGATGATGCCTCAAAGACCATTTACCCACAAGTTGCAAAGGCAACTTTTGTAAAAGTGAAAAATCATTGGAAAGTATATTGGCTTCGGGCGAATATGAAATGGTATGCGTACGACCCCAAGCCGACAGTTAAGACTCTCAAGGACTTTGTGAAGTTAGTCGAAGAGGATAAACATGCGTGTTTCTGGGGATGATTGCTGAGCGTCCATTTCACATAAGCATTATGAGTCACATCACCATACATTGTCAAAACTCCAAGATCACCCCAATCGTCGGCAGAATCTGGCCGTATGTATTCTGAACGAATTTCGGTTGATAGTATTCAGGACTATTTGGATCGACTAACGGTTCACCATTTCCGTCGCGTTGCACATCAATATTGTCCTGAAACTTTGTGACGTAGTTGTAAGCATTCTGAATATCCACGTATAAATCTATACTCCAACGGTTAAAAAAGCATTTTTTGTCGATTCTGAGGTCAAGTTGGTGAAACGGTGAAATTCTTCTGGTGTTCAATAATTCGTAATCGGGTATACCGTATGGGCGTACATCCCAATTTTGTCGATAGACCGTTTGAGCTACATTGTAAGGCGTGAACGGCGCACCACCCGTAAATAACCAACGGAGACCAAGCTCCCAATTATTACGGAATCTTTTGCCCGCCGTAAAACTTACCAGGTGCTGGTTATCCCAGGCTGATGGTACGTACGTTCCCCTCTTGTCGGCAAATTCACTCCGGACCCAGGTGTATGATAACAGGCCATAAAAACCCTTATAAAGTTTTTGTTGAAGTAAAAACTCAAGACCATAGCTTCGCCCGTAACCGGTGCTGGTTACGGGTGCGTTGCCGATAGTTCCAAAGTCTGCACCGAGGTTAGCTAATGCAACCGAATCCTCGGTCAAGAATGGATAGTTGTCATAATGTTTATAAAAACCTTCGAAAGTAATTCGCGTATTGCGTGGCAGGTTGAATTCAAGTCCACTGACGAGGTGTTTGCTTTGGATAAAAGTTACGCCATTCGTTTTATTTGTAAGCTCTCCCGATTGCGAATCGCGATAGCCAAGAACGGTGTAGGCTGGCAGTTGATAATATATGCCACCGTTAAAATTTAAAGCAATAATTTCAGTTAATGCATAAGATGCGGAAATTCGGGGTGAGATCTGGTCCCACGGATTGCGCATAGTTGCTCCGTAATCATTGACATCTGTCCGAATCCCAGCAGAAAGTGTAAGCCTTTTCCCAATGGTTCTGCTTAGTTGTCCGAATACAGAAAGCTTGTTTAGCTTCAGCTTCGAATTGTAGTTACGTTCGGTATAACCTTGTTGAGTGACGAGGCGATTAAAATCGCGCGTTTTATAAGTAACAAATTCGTAGCCGCTTCCATAGGTGATCCGCCAGTCGCCTTTTACTATTTCATCCTCCAAACGGATGCGGGTTTCTGTCTCACGTGAATTATAATCCTGTATAAGATTTTCGGGTAATGACGCGTCATTGTTTTGATATTTTGTAGTGGCGACATTAAGCGCGTTAGTACTGATAACGAAGGTACTTGCAGCGTTTGGACGAAAGTGTTCATACTTTAACCCGGCGGTGTAGTTCCATTGAGTGGATACAGGCAAAATATTTAGAATGTATTGCGCCTCTTCCCTTTCAGCATCCGTCTTGGCTTTTTGCGGTGCGTCATAATTGAGTGAAAAATCATCGATGGCACCTATTCCCAAAAGCGTTATATGATTTTTAGAGTCTATTTTATGTTTGTATTTAAATTGAAGGTCATTGTACACCGGGAGAAAAGGCAGGTTAAATATGTCAAACAGGAATTTGAGATAAGAACGGCGCACGGATAACACAAGCGAGGATTTTTTGGACACCGGGCCATCCACTGTAATACCGAGGTCGGTAGCGCCAATTATGCCATTAACGATCCACTTGTCGTTTCGCCCGTCTTTCAACCGAAAGTCAAATACCGAACTAAGGGTATTGCCTCGGTTGGCTGGAAACGCGCCGCTATAAAAGTTAACCTCACTGAGCAGGTCGACATTGATTATACCTACCGGACCTCCCGACGAACCTTGCGTCTGAAAGTGGTTGATCACTGGAATTTGAATTCCGTCCAGGTAAAAAGTATTTTCGCTGGGGGCCCCGCCACGGATGATAATGTCATTTCGGAACGAAGGAGTCGATGACACCCCGGGTAAAGACCTCACGACCTTCGAAATATCCCGATTGCCGCCTGGCGTTCTTTTGATTTCCGACGGCCCGATAGTTCGAAGCGAAAGTGGTGATTCTTCGGATTTGTAAAATCCGTTAACTGCGACAACTTCGATTGTTTCTAATTTCGTGATCTCTTCTTCTAATCCCGCTTCAACCAACGCTGGTCGTGCAGCTGTCACCTCAATTTCGAAAACTGTCAACGTCTTAAAACCAACAAATGAAATCTGAAGATTATACAAGCCAGGCGTAAGGTTGTTGATCTCAAAATTTCCGGATTCATCGGCCACCACTCCGGTAGTGGTTCCTTGCACAGCAACATTGGCGAACGGTATCCGCTGATTATTAATTTTATTGAAAACGATGCCCTTTATAGTCGCTTGTTGACCGAATGCGGCCGTGGCGATCGAAATGAAAAAAAAACTAAACAATAAACGTCTCATGAGTCGTAAACCCACCAAATAAACAGAAGAAAAACAATGATGTTTGAGTGAGACCTGTACTCGCAAAAAAAAAATCGGTTTGTTTAACCATCACGTTTATTAATGGCGTTAATTCAACAAACTCTTAAACAAAACGTGTAAGGTTTGCGAGTATTCTCGTCATACTATAACTCGGTAAACAAACTTTCAAAGTAATCAAGGCTAGAACTAGTGTTGATTACTCAAGAACCGCTTGGCATAGGTCAATGGACTAACCTGATAAAAATTCTTAAACTGGCGATTGAA
>DASUTP010000577.1:0-21004 GCA_036374515.1 Chryseolinea sp.
CCCGGGATAAAATGTTTCCTGGTGCTTTTTAAGTTTAGCTTTAGTAGTCACGTTGAAATGCCCCTCAAATGGCTCGGCTGAAATCTTTGGGTCTGCTAGGTGATAAAGCTCTATATCCAGAGTTCTTGCTTCAGTTACATCTTCCATCTTGATACCATGCGTTTTCAGCCGCGCGATAACATTAGCATAGGTCGCTGGAACCCAGTACGCTTTTGGCCGTTTTACAACTTTGTCGGGCTGATCGACGCGGGTATAAGATATTTGTTGGGTTATCGGTTTGCCGGTCCAGCGTACATAGTCGCTCCCGGTTACTGAGGATTTTTCCAACGTTGACGCTATACCAAGGAATGATACCGTGTCGCTTTTTGGACCTGATTTCCAAGTGATCACAACATCGGTATTCCGTAAAGCAGCATCAGACTGGATGGCACGCTTTAGCGATGCGCCTTCTTTTCCAGCGATTCGCAAGAGAGCCTCGAGGAAAACATAGGTACCCAACACCCGTTGTTTAAATGGCTTGAGCGAATGATTTTCTACCAGTATTGAAGGAATGCGGCGAAGATCACCATAATTTGTTGAGAAACGTGGCATGTACGGAAAGTCAGTCCGTCCTTGTGTAAAATCCCGGTCATTTGTGGCGAACACCAACGGTCCAGGTATATGTCCAAACGCCGAGAGGCTTTTATCAATCTCCGGACGCAAGGTTTGAGCGATCCAATTGCCAATAGCGGGTGAATATTCAACGTTTCCGTAGGTGATATCATATTGATAATCGGCCCCGTCGGTCACGTGGAGGTCCACATAAAAGGAAGGGTTATACTCGTTCATAACTTGCACCACCGCCGTGATCTCTTCCGAATCCAGCTTTGTATAATCGCGATTCAAGTTCAGGTTTCGCGCATTGGTTCGCCAGCCCATATTTTCCGGCCCGCGTTGATTAGGACGGTTGTAAGGAGATACCCGCTCATGTCCGTCAACGCTTAATATTGGAATGAATAGAAGGTTTACATTCTTTAGCAGGTCTTTTTTATTTCCAAATGCTATGTCACGCAACAACATCATCCCAGCGTCCTTTCCATCAATTTCGCCCGCGTGAATCCCCGCCTGTACCAGCAGAAGCGGCTTAGCAGATGAACGAAGGGATGCCTTATCAAAGCTTTTATCCTCAGAAGCGATGAGCATTTCGATCTTTCGCCCATTGGCGCTTTGCCCAATCGTTGTCATTTCCATGAGGTCCGACTCGGAACAGAGTTTGTTGAACCAGGACAAAGTTTCACTGTACGAAGGCGTGCGGTTGAAATCATTTTGTTCGGTCGGCGTTATCCAGGGGTTGGTTTTCTTTGCGATCAATTCAAGACTCTTGCCTTTCCAAGGGGGAACCGGAGGAAGGATTTCATTCTGCTGGCCTATGCTTGCCATTGGTAAGAATACAAACATGAAAACGATTGAGCGGATCATAGCATTTTATTTAAGGTGCAAAAATAGCAAATGAAGTGACAACGATATTGTGAAATTTTGATATTGTATTTGTATAAAGGACGGTCGATGTATTATGAACTGATTATCACACCTGCATAAGCCAGTCAGAAAATGCTTTCCAAAAGGCATATTTGTAAAAAGCAATAACGCTCCAGTGGTAGATCAGCAGAATAAGCAAAGCGACCGGAAAGACGTTGACCCGGCGGTGGGAGATCCAGTCCCAGATACAAAATCCAATAAGAATCAGATCGGCCAGCAAAAATCCGAATAACATGACATTAGGCTGTCCGTTGATAATAGGAAAGTATTGCAGCGTAGAAGGAAAATATATCGAAAGGATACGATCTGTGGCTGGTGTAAAAAACGGAAACACCGTGCAGAGCATATAGCGAGCATGTATTGCCGATCTTTTGCGGTTATAGATCGCGAGTCCATAGAGTATGCTAAACGCAAGCAATGCGTTGAAAATAAGTGCTACGGCGACATAGTCTGTTGAGGGAAGGTGGCGCATTCGATAGCGAAGAAGGTCAAAAGTTGTAAACAAGAGTATTGGCACGAGAAGGTATGAAAGTCTGCCTATCAAGCGGTGTATCGAATTCAGTTTTTTCCGAATCAGAAATGGTTGAACTACGAGCAGGATGCACCATAAAAATAAAGTCACGCCGTGCAGGTGCATACGGTAATTTTCCTGGTCGAAGATCCGGGTAATGTAGGTAAGCCAGAACGCAGCGATGACGAACAGAAAAAAGACCAGGAAGTAGATATGACTTTTTTCGAAAATAGTTCTCTCGAGCTTCATTAAAATTGTAGGCGTTCGTGAAGTTATTAACAATCGGTTAACAGAAAAAACTGAGAGTTGACAAATCCGCCAGAAATTAAAACGGCCGTCTCCTGGGGAGACGACCGGTGTTAAAAGGTTTAAATATAAATTTAGTTCAAATTAAATGATGCACCGGCAAACCATGAAGCGCCAATCTTATCGGCACCGAAGAACTCACGGCTATCGGAATTAAGAATATTACGGCCATTTAGAAATATGTTGATTTGCGGTGTAATCCTGTAGTTAACTTTGCTATTCACATGAAAGACGCCGCTGATATCTCCGGCTTCGCTTTGATTGTTCGGGTCTGATCCGTCATACTGACGTTGCCCTGAAAAATAATAACCGTTGAGGTTTATGTTTAGCTTCGGGAAAGGCTTGTAATTAATGAAGTATCCTCCGTATACTGCAGGAGTATTTTTATGCGTATGTTTTGTGTACGTCAAAGTGGGATCGACGTCAGGCGAATTGAAAGATGAGGGGAGATCCTCAACAGTTGTTTTCTGTGCCGTAATGAATGGCTTCAGCTGGAATTTTTCATTTGGAATGTAGTTCACAGAAATGGTGAATCCGTATTGGGTGGCTGTAGTCGGAACGTTGTCAAATTCCTGGATATAGTAAGGGATCTGCAGACCGACCGTGGTCAATGCTGTAAAGTTCATCGCCCTTTGCTGAAAGATATCGAAGTCCACCTGCAGGTTTTTTGTTACCTGGGTCCTGAACCCGAGTTCGACCATGTTTACTGTGAATAGCTCCAGGTCTTGTTGACCTCTCCTTAAGAATGTTAAGCCTGGCTGCGGTTGATTTTCAACTTGCAGGTCGAGGAAATTGTTGCCAATGAATGAACCGCTGTTAGACTTTGTGATCGCCGTGCGAACGAGGTTTTTACTGTTTAGCCTGTACGTTGCGGCAAGTTCATATGCGAGGTACACATCATCGGGAGCAGAAAATTTATCAGCACGGATCGCTGCGAGAACGCGGAAATTTTGCAGGAGCTTCCAGTCAGTGCGAATAAAGCCCGAAGCTGTGTTGAGCGACTGGTTTGTGCCATTTAAAAAGGTCAAGCCCTGGGAAATGTATTCTTCGTCACCATAGACAGCGCTTTGGTATCCGATACCGGGTACAATGCTTCCGATATCTCCGACTTTGAAAGTATATTCGGCAGTTGCGTCAAAAACGTCATAGTCGTATTGATTGGGTGCAGCGCCCTTAGCTAAATCGTCGTGCCCCTGCACATACGAGGTACGGAACGAAAGTCCATGTACCTTTCCGCTGAGGTTTATATAGCTCGTTTCGGTTTCATTGGTGGTGAATAGAATTCCTCCATTGAATACGTTGGACAGAAAAATTTTTTGGGTCTCGGATTGCTGGATCCCGGCCCCTAGACTAAAGTTAACTTTATCGGAAGCTGTGTAGCCGAGAGTTGTATTTATTCCGAACTTATCTAGCGCGAGGGCTGGGTCCGGATATTGATTGTTCACCTGAGTGCCGAACGTGGCTTCAAGTTGTTGTTTGCTGAAATAGCTGTCAGCCGCCGGAATATAGTATTCTTCATCAAAGCGTTCGCGTTTCTGGTAATTGCCACTCACAAGGGCGTTGAACTTTCCGAAACTTTTTCCAACAGCAACATTTCCGATCAGGGATGAAGGCGCCCCCGCCTGAACTGAAGCGTGCACCAGGGACTTCCCTTTTTCAACACGCTTGGTGATAATGTTGATTACACCAGTCACTGCGTTGGGACCAAACAAAGGCGCTGATGGACCGCGTACAATTTCAATGCGCTCGACATCGCCGATGTCCACTGGCAACGCCTCCCAGAAAGTTCCGCCGAGGTTGTGGTTGAAAACCGGCCGGTTATCGATCATGACCAATGTGGCAAGGTTCGATTTGGTGTAAACTTCGCTTGTGCCTAGGACGTTGTCGAAACCTCTGATATGAACGTCATATACTCCGTTGGTTTGCTCCCGGACAATGATGCCAGGCGATAATCGCAATGCCTCTGGGATACTGGTGGCACCTGCTTTGTCGATGTCTGAACGGGTGATGGTATAACTGGATAAAGGCGCATCAAAAAGTGTTTCCTCTTTCTTACTTGCCGAGTGTATTGGAATATTCATCAATTCCTCCAGCGACAAGGCGTAATAGTCGATTTCCTGTTCCTGTGACCAGGATTTCGTTGTGTTGAGCACGCCGATGAGCATCAGCAGCCCGTAAATTTTTTTCATTTCCATGTAAAAGTTTATTCTTGAGGGTAATTTTAACTGCGGTAAAAATCCCCTTCCAGACGATAATTTTTGTACCGAACAGATGTAATTCCTTACGTTGGAAAGAGATTTACACGGTAAAAATGGTTCTCTCCACGGGGTGCTGCCGTTCTAGCAACACGTTCAGCTAATTGTCGTTTTCAATCGGATTCGCTGATTTTTACGATATCAAATTGGGAAACAGTCGCGCCACGAAACGACTAGACGTCGGTAAGGAAATGGATTAAAGGCTACTTTAGTGACCACGCACAACACACATGGCTGTGTCTTTAAATGTTACAACGGTTTTGACAGGCGCACACCTAGAAAATGTGCGCGCTGGAACCCTGGGAACACGGGTCGCTGTTAGTAAGATGATCGGTATATGCCCCAACCGTGACAAGCGACAAACTGATAGTTTTGTTCTGCCAGGAGGATTCCTTTGCGCCTTGCTGTGAACGTTGTGGTGGTGACCGATAACGTTCTTTAAAGCCTTGTTAACGTGCGACGAATTTCGAAACCCGCTTTCGTAGCGATCTCATTTGCTTTAAAGTCAGAGTTCATCAGCATACTGGGATTAATCCGGCAAAGATCACCGTGGCTCTACTCGTCCGTCTATTTCGTGACAAGCAGGCGCTTTGAGTCGATTATTTTTCCCTCCACGATCAACGCGTAGAAACATATTCCGCGAGTCAGTTCGTTGCTGTCCACTTTTACAGTGAAATCGCCCCGATTGAAAAGATGCAATAACTTCAGCTGTTTTCCATCAACAGTGTAAAACACAAGGTTTGCGTTTTCCGTATTGTCGGGCAATGACACACCGATCTCCGTTTCCGTTGAAAAGGGATTTGGATGATTCTGATACAAGACAGCACGTTGAGGAGTAGCGGTCGCTTCAGAGGTTGTGCCATTTTTCAAGCGTTCTGCATCAATCTGAATTTTCAATGCTAATATTTCCTTGCGTTGTCCTTCGACCATGGCAGCCAATTCCTGAACCGCTTTAACCAGGGGCACTACGAATTCTGCGTAACGAATGCTATAATGGTCGCTGGCATTTTGAGGGGCTTTGACACCGTTGAAGCTATATTCCTTTTTCTTTACGAGTTCCTCAACTTCCTGTGCCACGAAACCGGTTTGCCGCACCTCCGGGTTTCTCGCGGCCTGCAATTTTTGTTTCACGCTGTCAGGCATTTTTCGGAACGTGGCCAATGCACCTTCATCTAAAGTATAACTCACCGGCCTCAGGTGATTAATAAATTCCAACCCTGCGATGTCTTCCTTAATATCCCGTTTGAACCGGCCGTCGGATAGTGTTGACCAGGAAACCTGGCCGCCGATGTCCGTAACAAATTCATTGCCGATACGAACCTGCGCGTTGGCAGTATTGATAGCATAAAAGCCAATGGCTGTGGCGTTATATAAATCTGGCTTGTCGAACGCGGCGCCTGCAGACTGTCCGATAGCGGTATTCCAGTAGCCACCTACGTTATGGGTCATTGCTTCGTTACCTATGGCCACATTGGCGAGCCCGGAAATATTATTCACCATCGCATTTGTGCCTATGGCAGTATTAGACATGCCTGTTGTCGTACTATACGCGGCCCGTCTTCCAATGGCAACATTACCAGTAGCATTTGCGTTGAAGAGTGCCCACGCCCCAATCGCAGTGTTCTGGTTGCCCGTTATATTTTTGTTCAGTGCGGAATTTCCAAAAGCTGCATTATAGTTACCCGATGTATTAGACGCAAAAGCCCCCAACCCATAATGAGTATTGAAATAAACGGTCGGCCATTGGGCATGGGCAAGGTTTAACGAACACAACAAATGAATGAATAGGAAAATTTTTTTCATGGATCTTATTGATTTTGTTTTCTTCACAACACTGCCGCATGGCCAGTGACTTAGTGTAATAAGGGTTCGGAAGTAACCCACGGGAACGTTGATTTTCGGATCCCAGAGAAAAGGGAGCTTGCTTGCGAGATCGCTAAAACACGTTTTTGTGATACGTTTCCTTGAAAGGCATGAGCTCATGCGGCATTTCATCAAGTAATGGCTGCCGATGATCAGAGTTGTTACACGCTCCAGTATTTTTTTCGTTGCTTACAATAACAAGTGCAAATTTTCTAACAACAAACATTTTGAATTATGAAAAATATCATTCGATTCTCATGGGTTCATGCCCTGGCAGGAACTGCGATCTGCTCCATTCTTTTTTCGTTTGCCAACATAATCGGCGCTCACAATTTTCAGGTAATGCTGGACGGTAAGGTAGTGATCGACCAATATGTGGATTCAAAGAGCATTGCCCCCACGTTGGTGCTGGACCCTGCGGACAATCAAAGTCAGCTCACCGTTAAATACAACGAATGTGGGAGGACGGTTACGGGAAGGACGATCACCGTGAAAGACGAAAAGAATCAGGTTCTGAAAGACTGGCGATTTGAGGGCGAGACGTCGGGCTATAAAGACCCGATGACCTGTGCGGTAAAAGACATCATTGCGTTAAAGCAAAAGGGCAGTAATAATCTCAAGCTGTTTTACTCTTCCAAAGAATTTCCGGAAGGACAGCAGGTAGCTACCTTAGTCGTTGGCGGCGATGCAAAAGCCGCTTTGAAATAATCGCTAAGGCCCCGTGCGGAGGGTAAGTACATCACGTCCCGGTATCAAGACGTGATGTGCACCACCTGCACGTTCGACTGCATGGCATTATCTCTTGAAAAGACTATTACCCAGGATATGGCGAATTACACGCTCCCTCAGATTCCTGCTGATAGGAATTCTTGCATTTCCGATTAGAATTTCATCCCCTTCTATGGCCGTTACGTGAGATGTCGAAATCAAAAAAGATTTATGGACCTTCAAAAATTCATTTGCGGGCAATTGGTTTTCCAGGCTGGTCAGGGTGATATAGCTAATTAACTTCCGATTAGGAAGATGGATGACAGCATAGTTTTGGAGACCTTCTACGTAGCTGACGTCGCGGAAGAAAACCTTCTCGAACTTACGGTCGCAGCGGACAAAAAAGTAATCTGTCGGTTTGCCGTTGGCGTTGTCCGGCCGCGTCTTTAACAGGAAAAAGTCCCATGCCTTTTGAGAAGCCTTCAAAAAGCGCTCAAACGTTATTGGTTTTACAAGGTAGTCAACGACGTCGAGCGTATATCCCTCCAGTGCGTAGGTGGAATAAGCAGTTGTCAAAATTGTCAGGGGCGGATTTTTCAGGCTTTTAAGAAAATCAATGCCCGTGACTTTTGGCATATGAATATCGAGGTATATCAGGTCGACTATTTGTTCGTTGAGGTAGTTTGAGGCTTTTAAGGCATGTTCACAAGAAGCAATGCAGTTAAGGAATTCAATTTCCCGTACATGTTCTTCCAGGCCTCTGCGTGCAATGGGTTCGTCGTCAATAATGAGGCAATTTAGTTTCATGAGGTGAAGTTATTTCAGGGAAGTCGCAGGGAAAGGCTTACTTCGTAGCAATCAACATCATTGTCAATGATCAACCGGTGCCGGTCCTTGTACAGCAACTCAAGCCGCCGCTTTGCATTTTTCAATCCTATTCCGGCATGACCATTCGCAAACGGTTTAGATTCCTTGGTATTGAATACTGAGAATTCAAAATTGTTTTTGTGTTTCCCAATGGCAATCCGTACCTGGTTCTTTTGCGGGAAATGTGACACATGCTTGAATGCATTTTCTACAAAGGGAATCAATAGCAGTGGGGAAATGGTAAACCCTTTGAGATCATCATCGGCAACGAACGAAATATTGTAATTTTCATCCTTCCGTATGCGCTGTAGTTCAACATAATTCCTTAAATAGGTGATCTCTTTTTCAATGGGAATTTCATTTCCGTTGCATTCGTAAAGTTGGTATCGCAGCATTTCCGAAAACGCGGACAACGACTCACGCGCATGGGTGTTTTGCTTGTCAATTTGAAAATAAATTGTGTTGATCGAATTGAAAACAAAGTGTGGATTGATTTGAGCTTTTAGATATTCAAGTTCTGAGCTCAATTTTTCAATTTCCATTTTCCGGATAAGCTCGCGTTGAAAATACCATGCCTTACTTAAGTGCAGTGTAACGCTGAACGCGAGGTAAAAAATTGCAATTGAAAGATTGTAAAACGAATTATAAAAAAAAGACAGCTTACTTTCATTGCCAAGAACGTGGCCGTTCAGATAAACGTCATGTGCATTTTTTACGGCAACGTATAGGCCCATCGTAAGTACTAACAAGGATACGTACGCGACGATCCTTTTCTGTTGTGCATATTTCGGAATAAGAAAGAACAAATTTGCGTAAATCAACAAGGCTAGTAGGGTGTTCCGCACTATTACCTCCAGGGCGAATTGACCAAACCCAGCACCGTCGATAATACTTACCTTTGTAAACATGTGAAAACCGACAGTCGCTAACCAAAAAACGATGTGGTCAAACTTATATCTCCAAAACCGGTCCATTAACTGAAGTTAGCGATTTTAGACCAGCTAAACCCTGCAAAAAGTTGCATTTCGTCAAGGAAATTGCCCGTTCCGTCATAAAATTGGTTTGTTTCCGGACGTTGGTGTACAGGCTTTCATTTTTTAAACCAGGACCTTTTGGTTTTCGACTATTTAAAGCAGTTACCTTTTGATAATGACTTTGATTGATCCTTTGGTAATGGCTGTACTTTTGCCACCCGAGTTGCGCATGAAAAAATATTTTCTTTTCCTGTGCTCCCTGGTCACTCTTGCATGTTCGGATGAGAAACCCCAGGGTGCAACGTGGAAGCAGTTGAACGACTTCCCTTTCGAAGGGCGCGGGTTCGGCCTTTCATTTTCCTTGCTAGGTAAAGGTTATTTGGTGTCAGGTCCCCAGCCATCAAACTCCGATCTAACGGACGTCTGGTCTTATG
This sequence comes from Chryseolinea sp., assembly GCA_036374515.1. Lineage (GTDB taxonomy): Bacteria > Bacteroidota > Bacteroidia > Cytophagales > Cyclobacteriaceae > Chryseolinea. Next base: position 9,437 of record DASUTP010000577.1, read on the forward strand.
ATCCTAATGCGGATTCATGGACGAGAAAGAAGGATTACCCCTTTTCGTTTGTGCTCGAATCTGCCGTGACCACGAACGACCGCGCATACATAATCGACTACACCGGCCGACTTTACGAATATAACCCCACTACAGATTCCTGGAAATTTCTGTCAGAGTTTCCTACCGGTTATCGTACGGGGCTCACCGGCTTTGGCCTGGGTGGCGATGTTTACTTTGGAACGGGCAACGGGGTGTCGCAGGGCAGCGGCTACTTCAATGACTTTTGGAAATATGACGTATCGGAAAACGAATGGACAAGAATTGAGGATTTCCCCGGTATGGCGCGATCGACGGCCATTTCATTTGTAATCGGCGATAACGCGTACGTGGGCTTAGGATCGTCGGCAGGAGCGCCGCCAATTCATACGGATGTCTATCGTTATAATGCGGGTACAGGAAAATGGTTTCAGATCGCTGATTTACCCACGGATGATTACCTGGTGGGACTTTCATTTTCCAATGACTCAAAGGGATATATCGGATTAGCGGAGAGGGATTACGCAAAGATGTATGAGTATGATCCAAGTACCGATTCCTGGAAAGAAACAACAACGTTTCAAAGTGAGTATTGCGTACTCACCAATTCGTTTACAGTAAACAACCGGATGTTCGTCTTTGGCGGCAGGGCCATGACCTACGGCCAGCACGTCTGGGAATTTCTACCTTAAGATTTAGTTCACCCAGGGATTTTTTTTGCGATAGGCTGGGTCACCTCCTGATTTCTTTTTTCGCGTCTTTGCTTTCCGCTGCTTCTTTTGTTTTTTCTGTTTTTTTTTCGCTTTGTATTGCCCTGTTGGGAAGCCATAAGCAGCTCGCGCCGAGCTGGTGTTTCCCGGATTCCTTCGTTGCGCCATAAGATCCGTCGATGAACCGGCTATCAAAAAGGCAATAGAAATGACGATAAGTTTCAGATTCTTCATAAAAACAGTTAGCGCAATATAACGTGTTCTAATATCTGCCGGCAAGTTTAACGCCGGACAGCCAATAAAAATATGCGAAAGTGGGAAATTCATGGGGATGGGTTCATATTTATAATACTAGGCCGGCTTTTTTTTCCTGAAATTCTGCCGGGCGCCTGTGATTTTCATTGTAAAACGCCCCCACACAGAACACGGCCAACGGACGGCCTGCTCCTTAGCAGCGCACTAGCCAGGACTAGAAAAGAGGGAATTTTGATTTCGTGAAACGTAAAAAGTTGATGTCTCGTGACAGGAAGACCAAAGGCTCAAAGCTTAACAAAGAAGTATCTATCGGTCGCGAACCCTTGTTTTGGTGATTTCCTTGTGGCCAAGATTATACCGTCTTAGGATTTGATAAAATCTCGCAGGAATCTCACTCCGTCCGTAAACTTTTTACTGGATTCATCAGAGAGGCTTTGATTGCCTGATAGCTAACCGTGAGAAGCGTAATTACAATTGCCCCTAGCACTGAAACAACAAAGATCCACCAGGATAACTCTGTGCGGTATTCGAATTGCTTAAGCCAACCGGCGATGAAATAATAGGCGATCGGCACGGCAAGCACGCTGGAGAATATAACAAGTATGACAAAGTCCTGGGATAACATCCTCCATAAATTTGAAACTGAAGCCCCGAGGACTTTGCGGATGCCGATTTCTTTCGTTCGCTGCTCGGCTACAAACGATGCCAGGCCGAACAAACCAAGACATGAAATGAAAACTGCAAGGATCGCAAAAAAAGTGGCAAGCTCCCCAATACGTTTCTCATTGCTGAACTTTCGCGCATATTCCTCGTCGACAAAAGTTGCATCAAATGGAGAAGCGGGATTTGTTCGCTTGAAGACTTGCTCAATTTTTGCTATGGCTTCGTTTACACTAGCCTTAGGGTTGATTTTCAGAAGAAAGACGTTTTGCATACCATCAGCTAAATGCCACATCGACGCCCGTACCGGCTGATAAGGCGACTGCACCAGCAAGTCTTTGACGACACCGATAACAGTAAACGGCTTGTCGTTCCAATGAATGACCTGTCCAACGGGGTTACCTTTAAATCCGATGAATTTAACAGCGGCCTCGTTCAAAATAAAGGCATTTGAATCGGAGGCAAAATCGCGGGAAAAATCACGGCCTTCAATAACTTCCCACCCGATAGTCTTTCCGTAATCAACGCTAACCGAATTATTTGGAAAATCGACGCCTTGGTTTGGATCTTTTCCTTCCCAGTTGAAACCGCCATTCGTATTCCACACCTGAGTCGTCGGACTCCCGGATTCCGCCATTTCAACAATAGCACCCGCATTTATCAATTCAGTTCGAATCGCCTCGAAATGTTCGTGTACGGGGCCCGTTACCGGAATGGAAACCAATCCATCCTTCGTGTAACCAATAGGTCTGTTTTGTGCGTGATTGATCTGCTTGTACACGACCAAAGTACCGATGATCAAGGTGGTTGAAATTGTAAACTGCAACACTACGAGCACCTTTCTGGGAAGCGATGCGTAGCGCCCCACACGGAAGGTACCTTTAAGAACTTTCACCGGTTGAAATGACGAGAGGAAGAGTGCGGGATAGAACCCGGCAAACATTCCGGTCATAATACTAAAACCTAAGCCGAGGGTCCAGAATAAAGGGTTTGACCAGGGCAGAAATATTCTCTTGTCTGCTACCGTATTGAAGTAAGGAAGAACGAGAAACACCAACAAAACAGACACAACAAAGGCCAGCGCCGAAATCAATATGGATTCGCTGAAGAATTGCAGGATGAGTTGCTTTCGCACCGAGCCGATCGCTTTGCGAATCCCTACTTCCTTCGCCCTTTTTTCGGACCGGGCAGTACTTAGATTCATAAAGTTGATGCAGGCCAGTGTCAAAACGAATATGCCGATAGTCGTGAAAAGCCAAACATTGTCGATTTGACCTCCGGTATTGACTCCCTCCTTGAAATCGGAATACAAGTGCCATTTATGCATCGGGTGAAGGAATATCACGGGATTATATCTCCGTTCGCTGGGCTGTACCTTGTTGAGTTTTACATCTTTTATTTTAGCCGAAACTTTCTCCATGTCCGCTTGGTCGTCGATCATCGCAAAAGTCCGGGTGAAATTGCTGTCCCATGGATCTTCCATATCTGTAACCCACTTGTTTTGACTGAGGTATAGAGACCAGGGCAAGATAAAGCTCATGTCCCTGAAAGACGAATTATAGGGAAGGTCCTCATACACGCCCGTCACTTTTACGTCTACCTCATTGTCAATCCTGAATACTTTGCCAATAGGGTCCTCGTTGTTAAAGTACGTTTTTGCCACAGATTCAGCTACCAGAATGGAATTCATTTCCTTTAATCCGTCTCTTGAACCATGGATCATTTTCAGGCTGAGCATATCGGCTACGCCGGGCTCGAAGTAAGACCCTGGTTTCAAAAACATTTTTTCGCCGTGTGTTAACGTGTGATTATAATTCCAGGACGCCTGCAAAACATAAGTGAAATCATCGCCATATACATTCCTGATTTCTTCGCCAAGCGCGGCGGGATTCGCCTCTTGTGTTCCGATCTCGCCATTCCAGGTTTGATGTTGCATCACCTGTGCAATACGATCGTAATTGAGGTGATACCTGTCGAAAGTCAATTCATCGTAGACCCATAAAGCGATTAATATGGCAACTCCCATACCTACAGCTAAGCCGCCGATGTTGATGAGCGAATAAACTTTGTTCTTCAGGAGATTCCGCCAGGCGATTTTAAGATAGCTTTTGATCATAGGAAGACCATTTATTTGTGCACAAAATTAATATGGTTACTCCGGGATTTACTTTTGGTTACGGATTTTCGCGACACTTTGTTTTTGGTCTTTCTAAGATCGGCGAAATCAAGGGGTTTGTTGAAAGACCAGGTGAGGGAAAAAATCAGAAAAAATGGCACCAGAAACGCTCCTATCTTCCGCCTTGCGGTATATCGAGCACCAGGCGGGAGATAAGAAAGGGGTAAACTGCAAAAATGGAACTCCGCCTAGAGGTTAGTCCCCTCGGAGGTTTCGATTCTCTGGCCGTTGATCCAATAGCGATGGGGTGAACGGGGTAAAGCATTGATGCCGCCAATTTCGCTGGGTTCTCCCACGCGACCGACATCTGTAAGTGATACCAGCCGGTTTTTCGCCTTTTTTATTGTTGAAGTTTGCCTAAGGATTCTTTTCAGGGTCATTGGACTTGGCAAGCGACACCAGCCCGCCCATCGCACCCAGATTCATTGAATCAAGGGCTGAACTTGGAACGATGACCATCGAGCCCTTTTCCTTCAGACCTTCAAACAACATATTCATGCCTCGGAGGTGAAGGGCAACCGGGTTATTTTTATACTGCTCGCTTGCTTTGGCAAATTTCTCAGCAATTTCTGTTTCAGCCGTTCCAAGAATGACCCGGGCGCGCCGCTCCCGTTCTGCCTGCGCTTCTTTACTCATTGCATCTGCCAACGTCTGGGGTATTATGATATCTTTGATACCCACCGTCTGGCATGTAATACCCCAGGGATTGGTATTGTGATCGAGTATCTTTTGTAGATCCTCAGCAACCTTTTCGCGTTCCTGAAGCAAATCCGCCAATTCATTTTTTCCAATCATATCCCGCAGCGCCGTTTGCGCGATGTAAGAAATGGCCGTTTCGTATTCCTGTACTTCCAGAGCAGCCTTTTCCACATCCCATACCGTCCAGTAGACGACGGCATCAACATTCACAGGAACGGTGTCTTTCGTCAGCGTCTGGTCGGCTTTGAAATCAGTGACGCGAACGCGTTGGTCAACGAACTTATCGATTTTGTCCAGAATAGGAACTATCATGAATATTCCTGGCCCTTTCAGGCCGATAAATTTTCCCATCCGCAAAACAACCGCCTTTTCCCACTGGTTGGCTATGTGAATTGACCTTGCAATAAAAATCGAAGCTATCGAAATTGCGATCACTGCCGGAAGCGGAAGGTATTCTAAGTAAAATAGCCAACCTGTTAGTCCAACCATAACAATGAAGATCGTGATAGATATTGGATTCCACTTTACAGTGGGAATTTCGCTCTTACTGGGTGTTGTAGTTGATTCCATGTTATTTTTGTTTTTCAAGTTGGTTGATAATGTCGCTTACCGAAAATCCATAGCTAAATGCAATGGATGAGAACTCATTGCATATTTCTTTGAGTTTATTATTCTTCTCCTTCGCGGGGATCTGAATTTTTATGTCACTGATAAATGTACCGGTTCCTTGCTGGGTCTCGAGTACATTTTGGATTTCCAGCTCCTTGTACGCTTTTGCGACCGTATTTAGGTTGACTTTCAGTTCAACCGCCAGCGACCGCACCGTAGGCAATTGCTCTCCGGTTTTAAGATTCCCGGTAGCAATGCCATATTTGATCTGGTCAATGATCTGCCTGTAAAAGGGAGCGCCTGTTTTCGGGTCTAACTTAAAATGGATCATTATACTAGTATCATATTGTAATATAGATATAGTACAAGTATACAACTAATTTATATCAGTTCAAAATGAGTGAATGCAGACGAGTGAAATAAGTTTGATGGGGGATTTTACTAAATTAACGATTCAATCCCCTGACAAATGCTGAGTTTTTTCAAACTTCTCGTATTCGCTGTCTGTTTAACAACGTCATGCTTTGCACAGGACCAGACTGAACGACAACAGGTACAGGATGTTGTCCGCCGGATATTCGAAGGCTTTTCCAACGGAAGTTTAACAATGATAGGAGAGGCCGTTACACCGGATGTGAAAATACTTGAAAGCGGCGAAGTATGGACGCTAGACACCATCGCCGCATATTTTCGAAGGCCACGGCCGGCGGACTTCAAGCGCACAAACACATTGGATTTTTTTCAGACGGAAGTGGAGGGAAGAATGGCTTTCGTCAGTTATCACAACACTGCCAGGATACACGCTAACGGAAAAGACCGGATCGTAAAATGGCTGGAAAGTGCGGTATTGGTAAGGGAAGATAAGGCCTGGAAAGTGAAGATGCTGCATTCAACGCGACTCGAACCAGAATAAATAAATATTGAATTCCTCTACTGTTACTTTCAGAACATAAGCTGTATAAAAAACGATGCAGCCTGGTCATAGGTCACGTGGCGGCGAGACAATGCCGTATGATAGCACGCAGGGAATACCTGATGCTGTTTTTATCGGTGTCTGGATTGTTATTTTGATTTTTGGATTGCGGTTAGCTTGGGAATTCAGGGATAAAATATTCAAAAAGAAAAATTAAGGGTCACGGAAAATCGACCCTAATATTTAGACCGATAGATGCGGCTTACCGTCAATAGAAGTTACGACGATACATTGATCAGAATTGCGCACATCGTGACACCTGCGTTGCATTTGGATTTCCTTGATCCAAATCAAGCTCCCTGGCTAAGACTTGTGGATCCGAAGGACTGATTTATTTTTTCCGGTCGATGTTCGGGAGCTGAAGGTTTTGAAAAACGCTTGATTCCTTCATTAGCCTTTCGATGTCTTCGCTTTTTCTTGGTGCCATTTCCGATAATAGTTCACAGCCATCTTTTTTGACTAAGAAATCGTCTTCAATCCTTACCGGGATGTCCCACCATTTTTGATCGGCGGGTGCGCCTTTGGGAATATAAATTCCCGGCTCGATCGTTATGACCATACCCTCTTTCAAGATGTCGTAATCTCCTTTATCGTGTACGTCGAGTCCGATATGGTGGCAACATCCGTGGGGATTATAACGATTTCGGCCGGTGGCAGGATCTATGATGTCGGCATCACTTGTGCTTTTATATAATTTCAATTCTACAAGACCCTCATTGACCACTTTTTCCGTGACTTGTTTCAGCGCATCAAAGGTTGTGCCCTCCTTACATATTTCCCATGCCGCGGTTTGAGCCCTGTAAACTAAATCGTAAATCTGCTTTTGCTCTTTCGAAAATTTTCCATTCACAGGAATCGTGCGTGTAATGTCGGCGGTGTAGCCGCGATATTGCGCTCCAACGTCCATCAGAATAAGCTCACCATCCTGCACCGACGGTTTGTGATTTTCCCGGTAGTGCAAGACGCAGCCGTTATGGCCGGCTCCAACAATACTTTGATATCCCTGGTCTTCCGCCATATAACTTTTGTGAATGAACTCATGCAAACCCTGAACCTGCATTTCAGACATCCCGGGACGGATAGATTTCATAACCTCAATTTGTCCAACAGTAGAAATATTAATTGCCTTGCGAAGCAATTCAATTTCCTCCGGAGATTTAATGCCGCGCATTTTTTTCATGAGACCGTCAAGCGACACGAGGTCGATATTATTTTTCTTTGGTTCAAGCGCCAGGTCCTTTTTTGTATAGCCGACCTTTTGTTTGAATTGTTCAATTAGATCAAACAGATCACCTTTGTCATCGGTGTTTCTTACATCATTGAAAAAGTCGTAGAAAAGAACCTTATCGTACTTAGAAAAGTCGATGGGAAAATTTTCAAATTCAGGGCCCTCATACGCTACCTTCAGATTCAACCGATCGCGCGCCCCTTCTTTGCCAAGTCTGGCGCCGTCATATAATTCCTTCAAGGCATCGTGTTGACGTACAAAAATAATTTCATCAGACTCCTTATTGTTTATAGTTTGCTTTTCTTTAAAAATGAACAATACAGCATCAGGTTCCTGGTATCCCGTTAGATAATAAAAGTTGGGATCGGGGTGATATTTATAGAATCCATCGTTCGACCGGCTTCGAACGGGATTCGAAAAAAAAACGGCAACCGAATTTGGTGGCATCAGGCGCCTCAGTTCATCTCGTTTTTCCTGGTGAAAGGCTGGTGTGAGAAAATCGCTGGGTTTTTCAGCTACCTGGGCAAACAAAGGTGAATGAAACAGCACCAGCACGCCCGACAGGACAACTGAAAACAAATTTTTCATGGCTTTATGATTTCTGATCAAGTTAAGAAACTTCCTCTAAATGCGGCCACAAGTTCACACCGGAAATGATGGGAATTCCAACCTGTAATTTGGCTCCGGTGCGTTACACGAACTAGGGCGCGAACGTTATTGCGCGTTCAAGTTGGACTTTATGTTCTTGATTTTTACGAGATGTGATTGAATGAGGGGAAGATAATGCTGCGCAAATGAGCTTACTTCGATGTCATTGAATTGAGTGGCCTTTTTAAAAAGTTTAACGTCCTTCTCATAATCGATAATGAGCATTTTGACAAACTTTTCGTCAAATTCATGACCTCTTTCTTCCGATAGACTTTGATGATCGCCAGCGTTTCTTCCGCTTATTCCGTTAGGAAGGGAAACATTGCGTTCGCTGGCAAGTACCTTAATTTTTTGCAGAAGCATTGAATGATCTTTCATCATGAGCTCGCCATACTGTCGAACTGAAGTATTGCCACCTCTTTCAGTGGCAAGCAACCCTTCCTGGGCGTTCAACATTCTTGCACCTGCGGATTTTATCAAAAAGTCAGAGACTTCCTCCTCAACCAGCGAGATATCTGAATTTCCACTTAATGCCAGAGCATTTCTTCGATCCAGTTGAGCGTTGACCGCAACGCTATGAAAAATCATGACCATGATCGCAGCATAAACGGCAATTGCCAGCATTATCCTTTTCTCGTTGTCCATATTATTCGAGTTCGCTTAAAGCGGCGCGTGCAAATAATATGCTCGTTGAAAGCAACTGATGCTGCACATCACGATTGGACTATAGGTAATTGAAAATGAAAGGGTGACATGAAAAAGTCACAGATTATTGTAAAAAAAATATGTGAATAAAACTCCACACAAGGATGACGTTGATCCACAGTACTTGACGTCTAAAAAAGATACGGCAGTTCATTTTTGGGACAAACTTATGAGGTGACGTCGTTCATTCTACGTTGTGGGTTTGTCTTTCGCTTTTGAAGGAGCTTCGATCAACGCCAGCAGTTTTATGATCAACGGTATGCCTGCTGCAATTGAAGTTAAAAATGCCATGACCTGATCCGAAAAACCCTTTTGTGTATACAACAGAAAAAGAACAGCAATGATTAAAATAAACAGAATAGGACCCTTAAGCCTGCTCCACGTTCCATAGCTTAACGTCTCTTTTCGCATTTCAAGTACTTCGGCAGGATTTACATTGGATATCACAAAATTCCGAAAGCTTCTATTCATTATACTTAAAGTCCGTCTCTGGATAAAGATGCCCTTGTAAATTAATTGAATTATACTTTCGTCATTCTTTACATTGACTAATCCATCTTCTGCCAAATCATAGATTAAGAATCGTTCATCTTTTGAACACGATGCCCAGATGGATGTATAATAGGTATAAGATAAACTTTTCACCTTGTCTGATAATTCCTCGATCGTGAGATTGTTTTTGTTGGCAATATCGACCAAACTGTATATGGCAGGTTTTAAATTCTGTAGGAACAACCCATGGCTGCACTCCCGCTCAATAAATTCATAATAGTGTTCATTTCTCGTCCACTTCTTCCCATCGATTTTATACTCCTTCATGATGGCGGCTTTCGTGAGCCTTTCCTTTTGAAGGGGGTAGTAGATATTGTAAAAGTGACTAAAAATAGTATTCCATCGTTCTTTTAACTTTGCATCTGACTCATAACATTCCAGAAATTGCGATGGATGGATCGTAGACAAGATCACAATTTTCTTCTTCCACATCAGGAAAAGCTTTTCCATCAGTATCAATTTCGAATTATTGCAGTTCTGATTCTGAAAGTCGTATTCGAAATGGTCAACAATGATTATTTCATATTTTTCATTGGCTGCTTTTTCAGAGACCACAACGTTCCATTGATCGCCGTTGCTTACTTCAATGAGATCGATCACTAAACGCTTGTGCTTTTCAGGTGGATGAAGCTTATCCACATAGTCGCGCTCACCTGAAAAGGGTAACCCAATAATGAAAAGGTGATTGTTTAACAATGGCTCCTGCAGCAATTCGCGGTCGCTGATTGCCGTTTTTTTGCTTTCCGCGCGAACGATGAACAGATCTGCCTCGACCAAATTACGGTTGATGTCGAAGATGAAAATTCGACCCGTCAGATACCGGGAAGCAACAAACAAGGTTATAAGCCCTAAAACACCTGCAGTCCATCCGACACCCCGCGGTGCCCGATATTTCTGAAGGGCCGAACGAATTGAAGTTCTTGCGGCATCATCTTTATCAGTCGGCGCAAAGCAAAGATGGCCGCCGCTGTCTGTTGACCACGACCACTGCCGGTCGTGAACATAGGTGTAAAAAAGTCCGCCTCGCTTTATAAGTCCTATTCTCGAAGTATCGATCATTGGACTGACGAATTTTGTCAGCTTTTCGAAGTCTCTGAAATTTTCAGGGGAGTTGTGTCCTTCGTGACTGCACGAGATGATGTCCATTCCTGTGGTCAGATATACTCTCCGGCTGTTTAGCGGTTTGGACGAGGCTTCCTGTACAAGATTGTACTGAATTGCCATCGCATTTTTTATACGTTCCAGATTAAAAGCATGCCGGTGGAATTGAAAGACAGGAATTACTCCAATGATCAGGCATAATGTGGAAAAGGCCAATGCATAGGCTGTACGCAGAGAAACGGATTTGAAGAATTTTTTCTTGATCCGAAGCCGCTTCAGAAGTCTGACGAAAAAAAATTTCTCCTTCAGATACCTGGCGAATAGAAGCCAGGCAAGGATCATTGCAGACATGAGCAACTGGAACACGAGAATCAGCCAGGAGGCTCCGAACTTTATAAAAAATGTCGCATTTAAAATAATGATGGCGAGAGAAATGCTGACAAGCAGCGTCCTATTGATCAATTTCGGAAAATCCTGAATGCTTTGGTTATTCAGTGAAAGGAAGTACACCGGCAATACATACAGTGGCGTTAATAAAATGACGATAATTTCATTTGCCGGTGAAACCAGCGGTGCGAACATTACAAGCAAAACGGCAATGCCAAGATTCAGCACTGCAATACTTAGGTACAGCTTTATCCGGTCTTCGTCCGGTTTGACCCAATCCAAACTTCTTACGGTAATGTGCCTCTTTAAGGAGCGTTTCCACATGAGTGCTATCGCAAAGACGGTGAACAAAATTATAACCACGTGAATGATAAGCAACACAAATGCAACCTGCAGCACATATACTTTGGATTGATCCTCTATCGACAGATCCTTTAACGTGACCAGATACAACGGGAGGGCTGCCATGGGCCTTATATTGATATGATGTTTTCTGTTCTCATAGACGACTGTGGAATTTTCGCCAGTCTTGTAAAGAAGGTTATTGATGGAAGGGGAGATATTGCATTCTTCGAAGATGTTTTCGCTGAGATTCTTATTAGGATCTGAATGGAACCAGACATTTCCCAGTTGGTCCGCAACGCAGAATTTGTAACCCTGAGGAAGCGTGCAATTGATAAGCGATGGTAATGGTGTGGTCAATGCAATCATTGGGAATCGTTCCGAGGTGGACTTGGAAATAACGGCGAGGTGTTCGGCATTATTCCACGAAATGATGGACTCTAGTGCGAAATTCTTTCCGTCCCGCCAGACCCATTCGCGTCTGTCGCGGACCTGTCTAAAATAT
>DASUTP010000578.1:0-4690 GCA_036374515.1 Chryseolinea sp.
CCAGCGGAAGTACAACAACATTGTTCTTATTGAAGCCCACATTTCTACTGTCAATAAAATCCAGCTGTCTATGTATGGTAATAGCACCAACGATCATAAAGGCGGAGATGGTAAATTGCGATACTATCAATCCCTTGCGAAAATAGACGGAAAATTTACCTGTCCCCTTTGCACTTACCCCCGACTTCAACGCCTGTACCGGATCAAACGAGGATAGAATGGTAGCCGGATAAAGTCCCGAAAGAAAACCCAGGACCAACCAAGCGAGAAGGAGGAGTACGATAAAGCGGCTGTCAAAGAATAATTTGATTCCAAGTTGTTTCCCGGTAAAAGAATTAAACTCCGGCAGAAGAAGGATCACAATTGCAACAGCAAGCATGAATGCTATCAGTGTGAATGCATAAGACTCGAGAATGAAGCTTACGAACAGCTTTTGTTGAGAAGCGCCTATCGTTTTCCGGATAGCTACTTCCTTAGCCCGTTTGATCGCGATCGCATTGGACAGGTTCACATAATTGATCGTGGCGAGAAGAATAAGAAATATGCCAACACCAACAAAGATATACACTACCTGCAATTGACCATTAGGTTCAAATTCCTTTTCCGCATGACTTTGCAAATGAATGTCCTCAATAGGCTTCGCCAGCAGTGTAACGGGAGGCCCACTGGCCGCTTCAGGAACCCCTTTATCATTCACATATCCGTATTTGTTGTACCAGTCCTTTAAATGTTTCTCCTGGAATTCGGCAGGAGTGGTTGAGGGATTCAAGCGAACGTATGAGTACACTGCAAACGCACCTCTTGCATCGTCGATCGACCTCCACCACAATTTCAAGGGAAATGCCATCTTAAAGTGAAAGTGACTGGATGTCGGAATGTCCTCGATTACACCATTGACCGTGAGATCACCAAAATCGGCGGTAAGGGTCTTCCCCGTGGGATCAATATCCCCAAAAAATTTCTTTGCCACGGATCGGGTAATCACGATTCCGAATTGAGACGTAAGGGCCGTTTCCCGGTCGCCGTAAATAAACTTAAATGGAAAAACTTTGAAAAATGTTGAATCGACGCCGATAGATCCATCCTGAGCTACCTTTTCAGTCTCCGTTTTAAGAACGATGTCCTGATCATTTTTGAGTACACGCGCCGCTGCTTCAATTTCCGGAAAATGAGAAGCCATGAGGGGTATCATGAACCCTTCTGTGGTGGCCCATTCCTCCTTGTCGTTCTCCGTGGTGACCTGAAACTGAATCCGGCAAATCTGTTCATACCCGGGCAAAAATTTATCATAGTTGAATTCATCGCGAACAAAGAGCAGGATAAAAATGCTTACGGCCAGCCCGAGGGTAAGACCAAACAAATTGATGAGCATATAGGTCTTATGCTTCAAGAGATTTCGCCAGGCGGATTTCATGGGAAGTAATTTCGTTAACTAATGTAAATAATTATTTTCAGAGCTGCGCATATGTTTCCGGGCAACCGGAAAATAACAATCGCTCGCCTGTGCCGACCGGGTCCCGCGTTTTATGGTATGACGTAATTTGACCCGTAAGCGAGGACTCGATGTTACTTACATCAGTTGAAACTAACCTCGCGGATAAATTTTATTTGCTTTTCAGCAACAGATTCGGGGGTAAGTCGGAGAAGGATGTTGCGCAAGGAGATAAGCCATTTGTTTTCTAACTGGGCAAGTCGACCCAATTGCCATGATTCATTTACAATTTTAGTTGTCCGCTGGATTCTTTTCTTTTCAAAATCAACGAAGGCGCTTTCAACGGCATGGCTGTTTGCAATTGTATTGGCTAGAATTGCCGCATCCTCGATCGCCAGGCATGCGCCCTGCCCCATGTTGGGGGTTGTGGCATGCGCGGCATCACCCAGCAACAAGATGCGTCCGAATGCAAATTGCTTCAGCGGTTTAATATCGATGATGTCATTCCAGATCAACTGGTGATCTTTTGTGTATCTAATGATTTCAGGGATCGGCGAGTGAAAATTACCGAAATGCTTCAGCAACTCTTTCGTGGTGTAGGAACGTTTTTGCTGATCGTTTTCGGGGGCATTCACGCAAGCAAACCAGTATAACCGGTTGTTCGTTAATGGCGCTATTCCAAACCTGGAACCCGCCCCCCAGGTTTCGGAAGTTTCATTCATATTCAACGATGGGGGTAGATCATCGATGACCGCACGCCAGCATGTATATCCTGCATACCTTGGAAGACTCTGCGGCAACAATTTTTTCCGGAAAAGGGAGTGAACACCATCACAGGCGATGGCATAATCAACCGTCGCCGAGGTTCCATCCTGGAATTTAAGTGTTACGCCTGACGCATCTTGAGTAAAATCTGTGCAACCACGACCCAGTTGTAGCGTGCCCTCTTCCAGATGACGAAGCAGAACGTCATGGAGGTCTGCACGATGAATAGTAAAGTTGTTTACAACGTTATACCTTCTGCTGATCCTGTCGGAATCAGTGGTGGCCAAGACCTGGCCATGTTGATTTTTTATTGATATCTTTTTTAAAATGGAGCCGGCTTCAAGGACGTCGTCACTAATCCCAATCTCCATAAAAGCCCTTACCGCATTCGCCGCCAGCCCCAGGCCGGCGCCTAGTGGCTTTATTGCAGGCGCGTTTTCATAAACGGTTACCGAATATCCTTTTCGCTGCATGGCGATGGCTAAAGTGAGCCCGCCAATTCCTCCTCCTATAATGGCAAAGCGCTTTGATCTACCCATTGAAGTTTGAAGAGATATCGCTTATTCTTTTGAACACGTTTCTGTAACCTTTCCTCATAAATCAAGCGGTTCAAATTCAACTGAGCTTCGTAAAATTGCTTCAGGTAATTATTTGTCGTGGTCAAAACATCCGCTTTATTTTTCATAACGTTCATTTTTAGTATGACACTTAAAGGGTCGATTACCCCTATTTTTTATTTTACATTTAAAATACTTTTGGGCAATCTCCTCGACACCTATTCAAAAAATACGATCTGTTATCGTTTGCAATCAGGAGAATAACCCTGCTTTATAGGTTTCAGCCGGTTAAAAAATACCGTTGTTAAGTCTGATTAATACGTATAAAGGTACGAACAGGTTGGGATTGGAACCATTAATTTCCTTTGGGAACGGATTATTAGCCGTCGGATGACCGTTGACGATATGGCGAGAACCTCGGAATCCAACGGGAGACGTGCTGTTTATAGAGCCTGTAATCCTCTCCAAATTTCTTTTCCAGTTTGGGTTCTTCCGATATCACGAAGTACACGGTATTGATGATAAAGAAACATATCGCCCAGACAAGAATAGGATTTGAATAAAGGAAAAACGCTTCACCGATAAGTATAAAAAGCACCCCGGTGATCATTGGGTTTCTACAATATCGATATGGACCTACGACAACGAGTTTGTGTTTTTCACTCCAGGGTGCCAGCGTTCCTTGGCCAATATTCTTAAATAGGAGTACTGTGTATAAAAATAAAAGCAGTCCACCTGATCCTATCAAGACTCCGAAAGACGTGAAAAAAATACTCTCAGGGATCC
This sequence comes from Chryseolinea sp., assembly GCA_036374515.1. Classification (GTDB taxonomy): domain Bacteria; phylum Bacteroidota; class Bacteroidia; order Cytophagales; family Cyclobacteriaceae; genus Chryseolinea. The sequence continues at coordinate 3,541 of DASUTP010000578.1, forward strand.
ATCCGTGCTGTGAGTCATGAATGAGGTAGGGTACGATTACGGTGACCGTAAATGGCAGGATCAGTATATCACGGATATGAGCAACGATTGAAGCCTTCGACATGGTAAGCGATTTCGGGAGTCAAGGATTTTTATCCGTCGACAAAAAAATAATGCTCCACGAAAAATCGATGGAGCATTATAGCGGATGCGTCTCTCAACTACAAATTTGGTTGAGGGGTCGTTCTTAAATACGGTTTAATGCGTTTGTGTCCCTTCGGGAATTTAGCAGGGACATCTTCATCTTTAACTGCTGCTGTGATGATTACATCTTCACCATGTTTCCAATTGGCGGGCGTAGCAACGCTGTACTTAGCCGTCAGTTGCAAGCTGTCGATTACACGCAAGATCTCGTCAAAATTCCTTCCGGTGGAAGCAGGATAGGTAATCATCAACTTGATCTTTTTATCGGGGCCAATAATAAACACACTACGGACGGTAAACTTATCTACATTCGGATGAACCATGCCATACAGGTTAGCGATCTTAAATTCCGGATCGGCAATGAGCGGATAGTTTACCTCTGTGTTTTGCGTTTCGTTGATGTCACCGATCCACTTAGTATGCGAGTCAAGCGGATCAGCGCTGATAGCCATTACTTTCACATCGCGCTTATTGAACTCGGAACGCAACTTTGCTACTTCGCCAAGCTCGGTGGTACAAACAGGAGTAAAATCGGCAGGGTGGGAAAATAAAACACCCCAGCTATTGCCTAGCCATTCATGGAAGTTGATGGTACCTTCTGTTGTTTGTGCCGTAAAATCCGGAGCGACATCGCCTAATCTAAGTGACATATTATTAAGGTTTTAGTGGAACAATTTATTGAACATTAAAATTATATAACTCTACTTGAAATAGAAATCCCCATAAATATGTATGTGGATTTTATAATGAAGGTACATTGATGTTAGGCTAACGATTTTCACGCTGTTTAAGTTTTGTCCCTGTATAATTGGCGTTTTCAAGCTGTTGGCCCTGAGAATTTTTAAGGGTTGCGCTCCTCATGGCCGAAGGGGTAGCACACTGAACATGTTTCTCACTTTCGCCGCCCAAGGTTGGTAAAATAGATGGGTTGGTGCCGGAATCGCCGCGATCGGCCGTCAAAGGCTGA
>DASUTP010000579.1:0-8026 GCA_036374515.1 Chryseolinea sp.
CCCAACGTAGTTGATCACCACGTACGATGCAATCAACAAAAATGAAACGACGGCGGCGGCCCGCAACCAAACGGCAACCCTGTATGGTTGGCGGCGTCTCAGGTTCTTACCGGTCACGACCTCAATGTTCTGAAACATCGCCTCTTTAATTTCTTCGTTCAACGCGGGCAAATCGCCTGAGGACGTGCGGTAGGAATTAAAGAATTGATCCAGCAATTTTGTTTCGGCCGGCGACGCCAGGCCATTCAGATACCTGTCCAAAAGGCCCTGAAATTGAGCTTTATTCATTTTCATGTGCTTAATAGTTGCACACGATTGAAATAACCCCTATTGAGGCAAAGAATATTTTTTTGCGATTCGTTTAAAAGGGCGCCCAGGATTGCAGGAACAATAGGATGGCCGCCAGCTTGTTTACGGAGGAGTGCAAAATTTTCAGGGCCTTGGTGATTTGATTTTCAACAGTTTTGTGGGAAATTTTAAGTCGTTCTGCAATCTTTTTATTCGACAGCGACTCAACACGGCTAAGGTAAAATACTTCGCGGCACCTTTCGGGTAAGGTGGCAATACTTTGGTCCAAAACCGATTGAAGTTCCTTCGCCTCGATCTCTTCCTCGACCGCATTCGAAGCGAGTATCAAATTCATTTGATGCAAGTGCTTTTCAGATATACGACCGGATCTCAAATGCATGAAGCATTGATATTTTACGGTTTGGAAAAGATACGCCTGAAGGTTGACGATCACCCTTTCATTTACTTTTTCAAACAACATAATGAAAGCCTCCTGAACAACGTCTTTAGCAATTTCACCATCGCCCAGAATATTTAGGGCAACGCGAAACAATGATGAACAATAACGGTCGTAAATCGCCGCAAAAGCAAATCGGTCACCGGTTTTTAGCAGATCCAAAAGTTCTTGATCGGGCCGATTCGATGAGTTCATACGTTGTAAACTTAACAAAATCCGCGAATTTTAGTTATCGCTCGAATTCTTCTTAGTCGTTATGTCTCCTTTGCAGTCGCGGTAACGAAGCATAATTTTATTGCGGGTACGAAAAATCTGAGGCGCTTCAAACGGTGCGAAAATAACGAGGGTCATAAAATTCAGGAGAATATCCTTGAGAAGCTGAACACTGTTTCAATTTCCAAGTTTTGTTTATCAATGAGGCTGCCGGATCATAACAACCGTCTGAAATTACGATTGGTACTCTGCACGATGACAGTTATTGCCATGTCTGGCTGCGGGACTGCATCGAGGACGGAAGAAAAGCTCGAAATTAAAAGTTCAGCTTCCATAGAATGTTATGGGCACTACACAGACAAGGACAGCGTGTTCATGAAGGTTGCCTATGCCGGGGATGGGGTTACAGGTGACATTATATACAAATTATTCGAGAAGGATAAAAATGTTGGCGATTTTGAGGGCACCCTTCATGGCGATACCATTTTTGCTGTTTATAATTTTGTTTCTGAGGGCCAAGCATCCACCCGTGAGATTGTTTTTCTAAAACAAGGCAATACCCTTGTGGAAGGTTTTGCAGCAATGGATGAAAGCGGTACTCGCTTTAAAAACAGGGAAACTGTGGACTTTGCAGGAATTGTCCTGCAGTCCGAGGGTTGTCTTGATTAAGCATCTTGGTTCAACATCAAAAGTCAAATATGATGGTACCAAAGTACGCTGGTAAATGAAAGTCGGGTTCAGGGTTTGAGACCGGAGACCATGTGTAATAATGCGGGTTGCTTGTCTCGCTAGCCGTCTTATAAAAATTTGCGCGCCATTGTACGCCCGGGCCGGGCGTGGCAACATCTGTGAAACTCTTAAGTATTTGAAGTGGTACGCGACATTCGATCGTCCACGTAACCTCTTCTTGAATTTCAGGATTTACGACTGCGGTCAGGGAGCGGGCAATTTCGATCTTTTCAATAAGCGTATCGGGTAATTTGATATATTCCTTACGGGGCTTGGTGACAAAAAAGATCAGCGGTGTTCCCCCGGCATTGACTTCAAGATTAAAATAATGTCCCGGCTGCTCCGGGTTAGGGGAAAAGAAAAATTCGACGCACGAATCGTGTGAAACAGGACCATTGAAGGTTGTCACTGTACTTTTGACAAACTTATCGCGCACCCGGAAGATCAGGTAAATATTTTGTTCGTCGAATAGCAGCTTTGCCTCTGTAGAGGGGCGGAACTTCGGTTCGTTCCCCATTCTGTTCGCGATGGTTACTGGTTGTATTCTTTCCCAGACTGCCTTATCCCAATTTCCATCGACAATGACCTTTTCGCGGACGGGCTTTGCATGATATATTTCTTGAGCGGACATGGATTCGCTCACGCACACCGCGAGCAGCAATAAATAAATTCTGGATATCAATCTCGCGAAGATGGCTATTTATTAAACAAAATTCAAAGCCTTTGAGCGTGTTGCATTTGCTGCGTAGCCGGGTAGCCCATGAGTAAAGGCAGTGATCCACTATCCTAACGCCGAACACATTTGTCCACTGACGAACAGTCAACGCGAACTCGCCTGCCGTAAAAATGGGTGAAAGCCGGTTTTTCGATCTTGGCAAATTATTTGTTCGACAAAATCAAATGAAATACCATGAAACGGACCTCTCTGGGCGAACTTGAGGAACTGATCCTGCTGATTATCGCCGTGATAAAGGACGAAGCCTATGGTGTACCCATCACACAAATGCTTGAAAAAGAAACGGGGCGCACCGTTGACTTCAGCACGATCCACACTACACTCAAGCGGCTGGAGGAGAAAGGGTTTGTAAAATCTGCTATGGGAGGAGCGACCGAGGAGCGTGGTGGGCGGAGGAAACGCTACTTTACCATTACAACGTTTGGCTATAAAGCCCTGCGCGAAAGCCAGGAAATCCGGATGCGGCTTTGGTCATTGGTGCCTTTGAAAATGAATGTTAAAAGTATATGAAGCGAGAGCCCAATTCATACGCTCCACCGGCCTGGGCGGAGGCCTTGTTACGGTGGCGATGTCCCCCGGAAGTGCTGGAAGAAGTTGAAGGCGATCTGCGCGAGTTATACACTTATTGGTCTGAAAATTTTGGTGAACGAGAAGCGCAAAGGCGATATATCATCAGCGCCGTCAAACTTCAGCGGCCTTTTTTATCCTCAAGAAAGACAGCCTCCCATCCATTAATACTAAAAGACATGATTAACCACTACCTGACTACCGCGCTTCGCAACATCACGCGCAGTAAATCATTTTCCGTCATTAACATAGCAGGTCTGGCCTTTGGTCTCGCCTGCAGTCTTGTTATTCTTCTATGGGTTTTGGACGAAGTCAATGTCGACAAGTTCCACGCTAACGACAAGGTTTTATACCGTGTGTATCTAAAGCAACTCTATGACGGACAGGTACGGGCGGACTACAATACACCTGCATCATTGCCGGCTGAATTGAAGAAAGCAGTTCCTGAAATAGAACGCGCCACCGGCTTTGTAAAATATTTCCGGCTCAGTCTACAGGATGATATTTACGAGAGCTTTAGTGTCGGCGACACTGTCGTCCACAAGATGAAAGGGAGTCGCGCGGAACCTGACTTTTTTTCAATGTTCAGTTACAAGCTTTTATATGGAAAGGCTGAAACAGCCTTAAGCAGCCCGGTAAGTCTTTGCATTTCGAAAAAAATGGCGGAAATGTTTTTTGGCAGCGCAAGTGCGGCCATGGGCAGGGCTGTCCGGTTTGATGGTCGTAAGGATTTGCTCGTCACGGGTGTTTTCGAAGACGTGCCGTTCAATTCTTCTGATCAATTCGATTATCTCATGAACTGGGACGATTGGGTGTTGGAAAATCCGTTCAAACAAAGCTGGGGACATTTTGGCACCAGTTCCTATTTGCAGCTCCGCCCTGATGCCGACCCGGTAATGGTTGAAGCGAAGATCAAAGATTTTCTTAGAAAATATTTGACAGAAAACGACAGCTGGATGTCATCGAACAAGAGAATTGAATTAGGGTTGCAGCCTTATTCCGATCAGTATTTGTATTCAACGTTTGAAGAAGGCCGGCCGGTCAGCGGCAGAATTCTATACGTGAAACTCTTTATAGGTGTCGGTGCATTTATTCTGGTGATCGCCTGCATCAATTTCATGAATCTTGCTACGGCCCGTTCCATTAAGCGGGCTAAAGAAGTTGGCGTGCGCAAGGTTGTCGGGTCTTCCCGCGTGCATTTGATTTATCAGTTTATGGGCGAGGCGATCCTGATCACATTCTTTGCCGTTCTACTTTCATTGCTCGTCGTTTTCCTCCTTTTACCCGCCTTCAATCTCCTCACCACTAAGCAAATAACCATACCGTTGCAGCAGCCGGTCTTTTATTTGTTCCTCCTGGGACTCATAGGAGTCACTGGTATCGTTGCAGGAAGCTATCCCGCGCTTTTTCTTTCCTCGCTTCAGCCAGTCAGAATTCTAAAAGGATCCTTTCAATTTAACTTTTGGACTGCATTCTTCCGGAAGGGCCTGGTCGTATTTCAGTTTGTCCTCTCTATGTTGCTGCTTATATCTACGGTGGTCATTTCCCGGCAGACCGATTACGTTCAAAATAAAAATCTTGGTTACGACCGCGAAAACGTGTTGTACATTCCCATTGAAGGCGAGCTTATCAGCAAATATCCACTTTTCCGCGAGGAAGCTTCCAGGTTGTCCGGCGTTAAAATGGTTGATCGCAGCAGCCAGTTTCCGCATGCTATGTCATTCAGACTCGATGCTGTCGAGTGGGATGGAAGAGACGGAAACTCGGTGATCAATTTTGCATTGTCTTCCGTCGGCTATGACTTTGTAAAAACGATGGACCTGGAAATCGTTGAGGGACGCGCTTTTGACAGGAACATTAAATCCGATTCTACTGGCTTCCTGGCTAACGAAGAGGCAATACGCCAAATGGGTTTTAAAGACCCGGTTGGAAAGCAAATCAGTGTATTCGGCAAGAAAGGCACTATCGTCGGTGTACTTCGGGATTTTCACACCAACACGCTGCATCAGGCCATCGATCCGTTGGTTTTAGACGTCAAGGAGCATCTTGATTTTGGAACAATCCTGGTGCGCACTGAAAAAGGCAGAACCAAAGAGGCCATCGCTGGCATCGAAAACCTATATAAACATTTGAATCCCGAGCACGCGTTTAACTATACTTTTATGGACGAACGTTATGGTCTTCTCTACAAGAGCGAACAGATTGTGAGTAAACTCTCCAATGTCTTTGCGCTGCTGGCCATTGCGATATCCTGCCTGGGACTGCTGGGCCTTGCCATCTTCTCGGCCGAACAACGCCGGAAGGAACTGAGCATCCGGAAAGTACTTGGTGCTTCCATTGGTAATATCGTAATGAAGTTCTCCAAGGATTTCCTCACCCTTGTCGTGATCGCGTTGACAATTGCAGTACCCTTGGCGTGGTTGATGATGACCGATTGGTTGTCCCAATTCGCCTACCGCATTGAACTTGCGTGGTGGATATTTGCATTGGCGGGCGTTATTGCCATTATGATATCAATGCTAACCATCGGCGCGCAGGCTGTAAAGTCGGCGTTTGAAAATCCAGTCAGGAACCTGCGCAGCGAGTAACGAAATTCAGCCGCATAGAGGACCTTGATGGGCATTTGTTTGTTCGTAAATTTGACCTATGCGATACAAACAGATCAGGCCCGATGGTGTTTTACCAAACTATATCGATGCATTTTGGACCGCGAGGGGCGATGGACAGACTTTATCGTCCGAAAAAATCCTGCCCGACGGGTGTGTTGATATCATATTGAACTTTGGTGACCATTGCAAAACTGACAACGGCAACTTTACCATTAAAAATGAGAAAGCCTACTTAGTAGGCCCCATGAAGCGTTTCAAAACTGTTCAAATGTCACCTGACACGCAGCTGATCGGTATACGTTTTAAGCCAGGGGCATTTTCTTCATTTTACAAATTTACCTCATTGCACGAAATCACAGATGTCACAGTTGAGCTTGAAAAAGATCTTTCTCCTCAAATGTACCCAACGGATCAAAACGTTTGGAAGTATCTGAATCGGTTTTTTGAAAGCAAGCTCACACCTCCAAGACATTCTCTGTTCCCCGCCATTTCCGATATTCAAACTTGCAAAGGGAATATTAGCGTAAGAGATTTGGCAACCCGAAATTCCATCACGACAAAACAACTTGAAAGAAATTTCCGGCACTACATCGGGATGAGTCCTAAAGAATTTATCAATTTGATCAGGTTTCGTTTTGTCTTGCCGGCAATTCAAGATAAGAGCTCTGAGAAAAGTTTGTTATCGATTGCTTTTGAGCATGGATTCTATGACCACTCGCACTTAACCAATGAGGTGAGGCGTTATACCGGCGCTGTTCCATCGGAACTGTGATTTTGTCGAATTTTTACAAAGCATGAATGTCAAGGGCGCGTTACCTTTACAACAAGCAACCAATATATTATGGCAAAAGTTGATTCAAACAAAAAGCTGAGGCACGAACAAATCCAATATCTGGAATTTCTTACGGGGAATATTGAACAAGCAAAAACTTTTTATTCAAAAAGCTTTGGTTGGAAATTCACGGATTATGGACCCCACTACAGCGCATTTGAGGGTGATTATGTTGACGGTGGCTTTACAACGGGAAAACCAGTGCAGGGAAGCATCCTCGTTGTGATCTTTCAGAGAAGATAGAAGAAACCAAAGAGAAGGTGATGAACGCGGGTGGGAAATTAACCAAAGATATTTTTACTTTCCCTGGCGGCAGACGATTTCAATTCACGGATCCCGATGGCAACGAGCTTGCCGTGTGGTCTGAGTAATTCCGGTCATCATTGAATAATGACATTCCTTGTTGGATATTCAAATCAAAAAAATTAATATCCAACATTCAACATTCAATATCCAGAACTTCGCATTTGAAGCGTCCTTTACTTTAGTATTTTCATTCCAAATCCGGGAGCTTTTGAAACGGAAATAGTGCCGTCTTTGATGGGATAATTTCCATAGTCAATATCGTCTGAGATACAAGTGACCCCTTCTACGGTTGAAACGTTACCAAGGCCCGCAGCAAGGTGCGCAGTATAATGCGTCTTCAGTCGGTCACCCCACGCATGAGGACTTGCATCGGCATTTGCCTTTTTTAACATTGGCATCGCTTTCATCCAGTTGGTAATTCCGTATGCATGGATATCATTGATGTATGTGTTGACGATCCCTTGCCTTGCCATTTCAAGAGCAATATCATTTGCATCCGGCATGATCCATTCTCCATCGGCATATTTTGTTTTTTCGAATCCATTGTCATTCATCCATGCACGCAATCTTTTCCCTTCATCGATCTGCTCAGGGAAAGGCTCCTCCATCCAATACAAGGGGATTCCTTTGATGCCGTTTAAAAATGCTAAGGTATCCTCCAAGGAGTAACCATTATTTGCATCAACCAAAAGCTCCACAGCCCTATTTTTGTACGCGTCGTAAATCATTTTGTAGACCTTGACGTCCATGTCCATTCCTTCCTTATGCGGATACCATTTCTTTCCCCGGCCAATCTTGATTTTTAGCTGTCTATACCCCATCTCATAATCCGAAGCACAGTTTTGCATGATGACGTCAAGACCGCCCTTCAATTCTTCGTGAGGCAACTCATCTATATAAATCATTCCACTATAAACCGGTATGCTCGTTGGACCTTTCGCACCCAGAATTTCGTATACAGGCTTTTGTAAAATCACACCCATCAGGTCGAACATGGCGAAATCGTAATGAAATGTGTTAAAGCCGCTGGCCAATCCGTGCTCTGGCGTGATCACATCACTTACTTTTTTTCCAATTATTGTTGACAGTGATTCCGATACTTTTTTATCTGTCATTCCCCAGCCCTCGGCTCCCTGGTCAGTCCTGAGACGGAGAACAGTTGATTTGTGATGTTGGCCATGAACATCCTTTGTGCCGTTCCGGCCTACAAATCTCGGCCAATGGTAGTTCAGGGAAAGGACATCCGCTTTGTCAATCTTATGTTTTGACAGCTCGGGATAACTATCCGT
>DASUTP010000580.1:0-6422 GCA_036374515.1 Chryseolinea sp.
CGCAAAGACCCGATTGACTTGCGAACACCCACTTCCTTTGCGCGTTTTTCACTGCGCGCCGTCGACAGGTTCATGAAGTTAATGCAGGCCAGCAGCAAGACAAAAGCGCCTATAATACCGAGAAGCCAGACAAATTGGATACGCCCACCCGTTGCCTTCCCATTTTCAAATTGATCGTAAAGATGAGCTTTGCTCAATGGATGCAACATGATTTCCTCTTTCCACTTTGTAATATGAGGTGTGGGAACGCCTTTGATCTTTTCACTTACAACACTCAGATCCGCGCCTTCACTTAGCTGGACAAACAACTGACCGCAATGATTCATCCAATCAGTTTGTGAATTCATCCAATTGGCATTGTGCCCCCACGGTAACAATAGCTTTGTTGTCTGAAAAGTGGTATTCGATGGAAGATCTTCATAAACGCCGCCCACGATCATGTCGAGCTTATTGTCGACTCGCAGCGGTTTGTTGATCGGGTCTTCATTTCCATAAAGCGACTTTGCCAGCGAAGCGCTCATCAGAACTGATGAGGGGTCTTTTAATGCCTTGACATTTCCGCTGATGATGTTCAGCGTAAACATTTCGGGAAAATCGGGCTGAACCCACATGGCATTGCCGCGAAGCTTGGTTTCTCCGCTGGATAAAATGCAATTTATATTCCACGACGTAAGGGACAACGCTTTAATGTCGCGGGCATATTGATCACGTAACGCATCGCCTAATGGCATTTGGATCGTGCCGCCCGTGTGTATCACACCCTCGTTCGATTGGTGAAGCATCACCTGTGCCAGCCGGTCGCGGTTCTTGAAATATGAATCAAACGAAATCTCATCCCACACCCATAATCCTATGAGCATAGCAACGCTCATTCCGAGAGCGAGACCCACAATATTGATCGAAGAATATCCCTGATTCTTTAAGAGGTTCCTCCATCCTATTTTCAAATAACTCTTGTACATACTCACAGTGTTTAACTTTTGGTTGCTTTCAAATGATCTGATGATGCCTGGTCTGAACAAGAAAAGAACATCAAGGATGAATTTCATGTCCGCTTTTCTTTTACCCTCGATCCTCACACGTTCGCCGTATACTTCGAGTAAGTCGCCTTCGATGTGATCCACGAGCTTGGGATGACAATACCATTGGAAGAATCGCAGAAATATTTTTGGCGGCATCGGTCAAACGATCTTTTTAATTTTCAGTCCATTACAAAATCTTCTTTACATCTACCCAACTACTTCATCAAGGAACAAATCTCATCTCCACTTTAAGGTCCGCGGGACCGGAGGCGTGGGCCCGTCCTCACTCGGAGCGGAGACTTTTCACCGGATTTATTAACGCCGCATTGATAGCTTGATAGCTGACAGTGACCAGCGTAATGGCCAGTGAACCTGTAACAGTTGCCGCGAACACCCACCCCGAAATATCCGTATGATAGTCATATCGTTGCAACCATTGATTCATGAAATAATAAGAGATCGGAATGGCAATAATGCAGGCCACTGTGATCAGAATCAAAAAATCCTTCGCCAGCAATTTCCACAAGCTAAAAATAGAAGCGCCGACCACTTTGCGGATACCAATTTCTTTCGTGCGTTGTTCAGCCACGAACGAAGCAAGCCCAAAGAGTCCTAGGCAGCTGATCAGAATTGCCAAGCCGGCAAATACCGTGGCAAGTATCCCAATGCGTACTTCATCGATGAACTTCCTTGCGTACTGTTCATCGGCGAAAGCATAGTCAAAGGGCAATGCAGGTGAATATTCATAAACGGCCGATTGTATCTCGGCCAGCGCCTCCTTGGTATCGCGGAGTGGGTTGAGTCGGAATGTGACTACACTTCCCGCCCAACGCAATACCATGTATATCGCTTTTCTGGTAGGTTTATAAGGTGACCCTACGACGATATCCTTCACAACGCCGATAATGGTAAATGACTGTCCTTCCAACGTTACAATTTCACCCACCGGATTTTCAAGCTCCATGTATTTTGCCGCCGATTCGTTTATGATCATCCCGGATTCATCATTTTTTATGTCGCGGGAAAAATCCCTGCCCTTTAATATTTGCCAACCAACCGTTTCGCCATATTCGGGCGCTACCCACGAGACACCAAATGATTCTCTTTGCTCCGGATCTTTTCCTTTCCATTCAAATCCGCCAAAATTTGCGTTGTAATCTTCCGTAGCGGGACTGCTGGAGTTGGCCATGTCTACAATCGCACCCGATGCAATAAGCTTATTCCGTATCACTTCGAAGTGATTGTATATGTCAGGTGTCGTAGTATTGACGTAAACTAAATGGCTACGGTCATAACCAACCGAACGGTTTTTGCTGTGCTGAATTTGCTGATAAACGATCACCGTCCCGATAATGAGTATTATGGAGACGGTAAATTGTAAAACCACCAGCACCTGTCGCGGTGTGTGCGCGAGCCGTCCCGCACGGAACGTCCCCTTCAGAACCTTTGCCGGCTGAAAGGACGACAAGTAAAGTGCGGGGTAACTACCCGCGATGATGCCTGTAAGCAAAGTAAAGGAGATACATGAAATCCAGAACACATGGCTAATGAACGGCAGTGACATTTCTTTGTTTGAAATCTCATTGAACCAGGGCAGCACAAGGTGTACGCCAGCAATGGACAATACAAATGCCAGCATTGCTATCAGTATCGATTCGCTGAAAAACTGATTGATAAGTTGTCCGCGGAGGGAACCGATGGATTTACGAATTCCGACCTCCTTAGCCCGTCTCTCAGAGCGGGCTGTGCTAAGATTCATAAAATTTATGCATGCCAGCAGCAGGACAAATAGACCGATGATTCCAAAAAGCCACACAAATCGGATCTGACCTCCAACGTTCTGTCCATTCCTAAATTCTTCAAACAAATGCCACTTGCTCATGGGAAACAGGAACGCCTGCTTGTTGTAGATCTTATTCTCCTCAACCTCGTGCGAATGAATAACGGTTTTTATTTTTTCAGAAACGTCGGTCATCTGGCCGTGCTCTGGCAATTGGACCAGCACCTGCACCATACCATCATCCCACGAAGTGACGAACCTCTTAATCCAATCCTTGTTATGAGAAAGATATAATTCCCAGGGCGCAATGAAGTCTACGTTATTGAATTCGGAACTTATCGGCAGGTCTTCGTAGACCCCTGTGACTTTGACATCCATTACATTGTCGATTTTCACAAATTTGTTGAGGGGATCTTCTGCACCAAAAAGAGCAATGGCTGACGATTCGGAAAGCAGGATAGAGTTCATATCCATCAAGCCAGCACGTGTGCCGCTCACCATTTTAAGCGTCAGCATTTCGGGACCACCGGTATCCATGAACAATCCCTCGTGACTGAATTTCTTCTCTTCGAACGAGATAACGTGATCCTGCAAGTAGGTGGATGTAACCACATGTTCAAAATCATCCCCATAAGTTTTCCTTAGTTCAGGACCAAGCGGAATCGGCGTCCACGACTCTGTCCAGACCCTACCCTTGTTCGATGCGTGAAAAAGTACGCGGGCAATCCGGTCGTAGTTTTTATGGTATTTGTTGAAGTTCACCTCATCATAAATCCAAAGGGCGATCATTATAGCCACTGACATTCCCAAGGCAAGCCCTCCGATGTTGATGACGGCGTAACCCTTGTTTCTCAACAAATTTCTCCAGCCGATCCTAAAGTAACTTCTATACATGTCATATTGATTTACACTTCTAAATTTTTCCCGAGGCCTGATAATACCCGGTCGGAAAAGCAACAATACATCGATTATAAAATAAAGATTGGCCTTCCTCTTTCCCAATTTGCTCAGTCGCTCCCCATATACTTCCAAAAGATCACCCTCGATATGAGCCATCAGCTTTGGATGACAATACCAGCGGAAAAACCGATGAAAAAATTTCGGCGGCATTTGCTGCGTACGTTTCATAGTAATTTTTTTCCTATTGGCACCACCCTTTACGCTTTACACCCGGCTACCCAATTTTTAAATCAAGTGAAATTTTTGGTATTGCCTGCCAGAGATCATTGCGTGTATCCCTGGAGTATTCCATCGCTTTCTTCCCTAGAGCCGTGATCTGGTAATATCGGCGGGGGCGGCCCATTCTTTCGTCAGTTGCCTCGCCCTGGGATGATTTTATGTAGCCCTTGTCCTCGAGCCGGACGAGCGCTGTGTGCATCGCGCCCATGCTCACGTTCCTGGCAAGCCGTGACTCGATTTCGCGCTTGATTGCTACACCGTAAGCTTCCTTATAGAGAATTGCTATGGTGAGGATTACGATTTCTTCAAACTCGCCGAGCTGATATTTCTTCATGACCGACTATTTTCCTAAATGTAGGAATAAGAATCATGCCAATGAGGTTTTGTAACGTGGAAGAAGGTTTGACTTAAAGGTGGTGTTCTCCACCGGACAACTCTATAGCGAAAGCGGGCGGTTTGATTTGCCTCCCGTTTATTTTGCCCAGACGATAGAAAGTCTCGTGTGTTCGAATGTCAGCGCATCGCATGGCTGAACCAGAAGGAAACAATTACAAAGCTTCCTTAATTTTTTTTGCCACTTCCTCCAGCTCTGCCTTGGAAGGACTTAGTTTGGAACGGGTGAAGTTCAAATCGCTCATCGAGGTCATCGGCACGAGGTGCACGTGCGCATGCGGAACTTCCAGACCGATGACCGCTACCCCTACCCTCCGGCAAGGCACCGATTTCTTAATAGCGTGGGCTACCCTTTTCGCAAAAACGTGCAAGCCACCAAGCGTATCGTCATCCAGGTCGAAAATAAAATCCACTTCCAACTTGGGCACGACCAACGTATGGCCTAGAACAAGAGGATTAATATCCAGGAAGGCGATGTAACGATCATCTTCCGCAATAATATAGCCCGGTATCTCACGGTTAATTATTTTAGTAAATATGCTGGGCATGTATCAGAAAGTTTAGCTCGAAATCTTAACAATTTCAAATGCCATCTGTCCGGCGGGCGTCGTGATGTCGGCTACCTCCCCGATCTTCTTTCCCAACAAGCCCTTTCCAATAGGCGACATCGTTGAAATTTTTCCGGCTTTAAGATCGGCTTCTTCTTCTGAAACCAAGGTATAGGTAACTGAAGCGCCATTCTTTTTATTTTTTATCGTCACTTTGGAAAGTATGGACACTTTAGAGGTGTCAATATTACTTTCATCCAATAAGCGCGCATTGGAAACGAGATCCTCCAGCTGAGCAATTTTAGCCTCCAGGTGTCCTTGCGCATCTTTCGCCGCATCATACTCCGCATTCTCACTGAGATCACCTTTATCACGGGCCTCAGCAATCTGGCGCGCAATATCCTGACGTCCTTTCGACTTAAGGGTACTCAACTCATTCTGTAATTTTTCCAGCCCCTCTTTTGTGTAGTATGAAACTTTTTTACTCATAACAATAAATTTTCTTCAACCTCATAAAACCCCAGGCTTCGCCATGGGTTATTCACGGGTTCGTGCTGTTTATACATTAAACAATTTGGTACTTATTTCAGATCGACAGCCATCGTTTCACCGTGATCAAAAAAAGAACAACGGCCTCGTCTGAGACCGTTGCGGAGACAAAGTTAATACTTTATTAATCAATGCAAAATCAGGCGCCCACCAGCTCTGGCAGGTTAGTTTTTATCTGTTCCAGGATTTCCTCATCGAACCTGGCCAGGTAGAGGGTTTTTACCTTTGAAAGCTGCTCGACAGTCAGCCCTTTGGCGCCCCTCAAATCCGCTTTATACAAACTTGCATTTTCAAAGTCCGCACCCATGAGGTAGCAGTTTTTAAGATCCGCTTCCATTAGAAAAGCATTGGCAAAATTTGCTTTGATTAAGAAGGCGTTTTCGAAATACGCTTTGATAAGAAAAGCATCTTTAAAATTTGCGCCGCTGGCATAGGCGCTTTTCAGGTTAGCCTGATTAAGGTTTGAATTTTCAAAGTTGGTTTGATTCAAGCGCGCACTTTCAAGATTGCACTCAATTAAGGAAGATTGGGAGATATTGGCTGAATTCAGGTTCGATCCTGTCAGGTTCACGTAGTTGAGATTCGTCCTTGGCAAATAACAGTTCACCAGATTAATCTCGTGTATTTTATGCCGGTTGAGCCTTTTGATATTACCCACCGTACGAAAAGCAGCTTCCTCTGATTCCCACAACCTGAAATCGTCAATTTCGTCTTTGTAAGTTCTTATCCTTTGCCGCGTCTCGCCATTCTTGTTGAGCCAAAAGATAAGAATACCGATCACCGCGATGTCGAAGATCATTCCATGCGCTTCCGCTAAAACCTGTGGGATGAACGATTTGAAATCGGTCATGTAATAGGGCATGCTCAACCCAAGAACGAGGATGGTGACGAATACCAAAACGATGGTAGAAGTCAGCAACGGCTTTTCAATAATGGAATTGAAAAACTCGC
>DASUTP010000581.1:0-12678 GCA_036374515.1 Chryseolinea sp.
GTTAATATATTGTTGGCACTGATCACATTTGGTATGATCTACGGAATAGTGTGGGGACTTAAAAAATTGAACATACGCAAGCAGATCCGTTCATTGATCTCAGGAGTGTTGTGGAGCATCGTGATCATGACAGCCATCACACTAATATTCGGATGGTCTTTAGAGCGCATCCAGCTGGGGAACACCATTGGATCTCTTGGAGAATTCGGCGCCATGCTGGCGAACTATTTCCCAGATGAAATTTTACAGATGAACTACCTGAAAATGGCAATACCCTTTGCGTTGCAGCTCACCCTC
This sequence comes from Chryseolinea sp., assembly GCA_036374515.1. Taxonomy (GTDB): domain Bacteria; phylum Bacteroidota; class Bacteroidia; order Cytophagales; family Cyclobacteriaceae; genus Chryseolinea. Next base: position 298 of record DASUTP010000581.1, read on the forward strand.
CTGGCTTACCTTGACTCTTTGCTAACAGCTTTGATCATTGACAGAATGACCAAGGAAAAATCTAATCTCAACAAGGAGTTGATTGCACAAGGATTCGGCAACGGTATGTCTGGACTTTTTCAAGGGATACCCGGGGCGCAGGCGACGATTCGGTCAGTACTTCTGATAAAGGAAGGTGCACAAACCAGATTAGCGGGTATCTTGATCGGAGTGTTTGCATTGTTAAGCATAATACTTTTTAAAGACTACCTGGCATTGGTCCCCGCCGCTGTCTTTGTCGGCGTGCTCTTGAAAGCGGGTCTGGATGTCTTCGATAAAGATTTTCCCACGTATTATTTGCAGCGTCAATGGTTTAATTCGCCGGTGCGAAACGTTCAGCTCCTTTTTATTTTTTATACGACCATCATGACGGTGTTGGTCGATCTGAACATAGCCGTGGTTTCAGGTACAATATTTTTTTATATCTCAAAGTATTTTTGGAAAGTACAGGACGTTGAGTCCGATTTTGAACAAATATCAGAACAAGAAGCAAAACTTATTACAGGATAAAACATTTAAAAATGAAATTATACAAGTCATTACTCGAAGGAAATAAGGAATGGGTTCGTGAAAGACTGGACAAGGACCCCGGTTATTTTGATAGACTTTCGCAGGGGCAAAGTCCTCAATTCTTATGGATCGGATGTTCCGACAGCCGCGTTCCCGCGAATGAAATCACCAATACCCAACCCGGCGATATATTCGTCCATCGCAACATCGCCAACATGGTGGTGCATTCCGATATGAATTTGCTTAGTGTTCTGGACTATGCTGTCAACATCTTAAAAGTTAAACACGTTATTGTCTGCGGTCATTACGGATGTGGCGGAGTAAAAGCGGCCATGGAAAACAAACAATATGGACTGGTTGACAATTGGCTTCGGTTTATCAAAGATGTTTACCGCATGCACAGCAGGGAACTTGACTCAATTAAAGATGAAGAGCAAAAATTTGATCGATTCGTCGAGCTGAATGTTATGGAACAGGTATTAGACCTGACTAAAACAACAATAATTCAAAACGCATGGCGGGATCGCAATGAGCCAAAAGTGCACGGATGGGTGTACAGTCTCAAAACGGGGTTAATAAAAGACCTGGAAGTCAGCTTCGATAGCTCACTAAAAATACCTTCTATTTATCGTTTCGAAGACAAAAGTAAATTGATGGGATCGAAAGTTGAAGCAGAGGAGGCATAGATGAGCAAGGACCAATTTAATCCACTAAAGAATTTTAATCATGATTTACCTGCCAGCATCGTAGTTTTTCTAGTTGCCTTGCCACTCTGTTTAGGAGTGGCATTGGCATCTGGAGCGCCACTTTTTGCAGGTATTATTGCCGGGGTTGTGGGCGGTATTGTTGTTGGATCGATCAGCGGTTCCGCGCTAAGTGTAAGCGGGCCGGCAGCAGGACTTACGACGATAGTGCTTTCATCCATCACGACGATGGGTAGTTTCGAGGCGTTTCTCACTACTGTCGTTCTTGCCGGAATCATCCAGTTTATACTTGGTGTTTTCAAGGCAGGTACCATTGGAAATTATTTTCCATCATCGGTTATCAAGGGAATGCTTGCAGCGATCGGATTAATTCTGATTCTGAAACAGATACCCCACGCGATAGGATACGATAAGGATTTTGAAGGAGACGAAAGCTTTATACAAGCTGACGGGCAAAATACATTTACAGAAATTGTACATGCCTTTGGTTACATAAATTTTGGGGCTGTAATTGTCTTTGCGTTTTCAATGTTGATTCTCATAATGTGGGAAAGGCCTGCGATCAAGAATCATAAATTTTCCACGCTACTTCCTGCTCCGCTATTCGTGGTCGCCACGGGTCTATTGCTGAACATTATATTTTTGAATGCCTTCCCGGCGTTGGCGATCGAGCAGGAACATTTGGTTTCGTTGCCGGTAGCGGAGAGCCTGGGTAGTTTCATTAATCAGTTTGAGCTCCCTGATTTTTCCGTCATCGGGAAAAAGGAGACATGGACAATTGCGTTTACCATTGCTATAGTGGCGAGCCTTGAAAGTCTTCTTAGCATTGATGCCGTAGATAAACTTGATCCATTCAAGCGAACCAGTCCATTAAGTCGTGAACTGAAAGCGCAGGGAATCGCCAATGCGGTTTCCGGGCTCATCGGTGGACTGCCAGTGACGGCAGTGATCGTGAGAAGTTCGGCTAACGTTGCGGCCGGCGCTCGAACGAGAACGTCTGCTGTTACGCATGGGTTGTTGTTATTGCTGACAGCTTTGTTTATTCCGACGTTCTTAAATAAAATTCCCCTGGCTTCCCTGGCGGCAATATTGTTAATGGTAGGATATAAACTGGCGAAGCCATCGCTGATCAGGAATATGTATCTCAAAGGCAAAGATCAGTTCATTCCATTTGCAGTGACCATTATCGCGATCCTGCTAACAGATCTTCTGATTGGTATAACGATAGGAATACTCGTAGGACTATTCTTCGTTCTGAAAACAAATTTCCATCGGGCGCTCTTCAGTGTCAATGAAAATGGCAATTACCTCATCCGCCTGACCAAAGACGTTTCATTCTTAAATAAAGCCCTGTTGCGGCAAACGTTCAAGGAAATTCCTGACGGAGCCAACGTAATCATCGATGGCGCGAGATCAGCCTTTATCGATCAGGATATTTTGGAAACCATTAATGATTTCCGGGAATCTGCATCCAACAGGGATATCTCGGTCGAGCTCAAGCAAACTGTTACAGCATATAACCCATTTTTTAGATTATGACCTCCAAGGAAAAAATGTTTTTAGAGAGCAAGGCCTGGGCGCTGGAAACGCAAAGCCTCGACAAGGTGTACTTTGAACGCCTGTCCGGAATGCACACGCCGGAAATTTTATGGATCGGTTCGATTGACAGCCTTGTACCCGTACGGCAGCTCATCAACGCAGACCCCGGGGAAGTCCTTGTCTACCGGAACATGGGTGTCCAAATTCGCCAGGACGATATCAGCATGATGGCCATCATTCAGGACGCTGTCGAAGTTTCAAAGGTAGAATACATCGTTGTTTGCGGATACAGTCATTGTTCCGGCACTCAGGATGTCGTGCTAGGGAACAATGATCGTCCCTTGGTAAAAATGTGGCTTAAAGACATGCGCGATTTGTATGAAAAGCACAAGAATGAGTTTGAAGATCTGGATTTTGAACAACGCACCAAAAGGTTATGCGAACTGAATATTCAAATGCAAATTATAAATCTTAGCAAGGTCGAATCGATTCAAAAGGCTTGGGAAAGAGGAAATAACCCTGTTTTACTGGGATTGTACTTCGACTTGAGCACGGGTGCGCTCAAGGAAATATTTTCAATGGAGGCGAACTATAAATTAAAACAAGTCGCTTCAGTCGCATAAAAACCGTTCCTGGTGCGAATTTTTGCTCGTTCCGGAATGCCGCTTTTTTATATTTGTGCCAAAATTGAAAAATGGCGATCAATAATTTTGTAGAGGAACTTCGGTGGCGGGGGATGTTGCACGACGTCATGCCCGGCACCGAAGACCTTTTAACCAGGGAAAAAATTTCAGGATACATTGGCTTCGACCCTACCGCGGATTCCCTTCATATCGGACATCTGGCGCAGATCATGACATTGTTAAATTTTCAACGGGCCGGACATAAGCCTTATGCTTTGGTAGGTGGCGCAACAGGTATGGTAGGCGATCCTTCCGGAAAGTCTACGGAAAGAAATCTCCTTTCCGAAGAAGTTTTGCAACATAATGTTGCATGCGTGAAACAACAACTCGAACGGTTCCTCGATTTTAGCGGCAGCAACGCCGCCGAAATGGTGAATAATTACGATTGGTTCAAAAGCTTTACTTTTCTTGACTTTATCCGCGACGTCGGGAAACACATTACCGTCAATTATATGATGGCAAAAGACTCCGTGCAAAAGAGACTGGAAGCAGGTTTGTCGTTTACGGAGTTTACTTATCAATTGGTACAAGGGTATGACTTCTATTGGCTTTACCTCAATAAAAATTGCAAGCTGCAAATGGGTGGGTCCGATCAATGGGGAAATATTGTGACCGGTACGGAATTGATCAGAAGAAAATGCGAAGGTGAAGCATTCGCCCTTACAACGAAGCTTATTACGAAAGCAGACGGGTCAAAATTCGGAAAGACGGAATCCGGAAATATTTGGCTGGATCCAAAGAAAACATCTCCATACAAGTTTTATCAGTACTGGCTCAATACCTCCGACGAGGACGCCGCTAACTTTATAAAGATCTTTACGCAGCTTGGGAAAGAGGAAGTAGAATCCCTGTTGCAGGAGCATAGCGCGGCCCCGCATCAAAGGAAATTGCAGCAGATACTGGCTAAAGACATCACGGTAAGGGTACACACAAAAGCTGAATTTGAATTGGCGGTGAGGGCATCCAATATTCTCTTCGGGAACTCGACGACAGAAGAGCTGCAATCGCTGAATGAAGACATGCTGCTAACTGTATTTGAAGGGGTTCCACAAACATCTATAAGCAAATCTGCTTACGAGACTTACGCGACCGTTACAGACTTGCTTTCCGTGACTACAAATGGCCTCGTCTTTCCTTCGAAAGGTGAAGCGCGGAAAATGATCCAGGCGGGAGGCGTTAGCATTAACAAGACGAAGGTCGAAGATGCGAATTCACGGGGATCCTTTACGCTCTTGCAGAACAAATATTTGCTGGCGCAAAAAGGCAAAAAAAATTATTACCTGATCCGGGTTGATTAGAAAAAAAGCCACCAGGTTCGGTGGCTTTTTCTTATGCGATAAACAGGAAATGTCAGTTCTTAAACAGCTTGAAGCCGACTGATATTTGCCATACCTGATTTTTGATTTGTCCTACAGGGGCTCCGCTATTTGTTATTACCCCGTCGTCATTGTCGGAAAGCCCCCAATTGTACCGGCCATCGAGCGTAAGGCCGAAAGGAAGATCCCATCCCACGCCGAGTGCGAGGCTAAAATCCGTCTTCTTCATGTCACCCTTGATATCTTCCTCCGTGATGGGTCCACCCTGCCCTGAAGCAAAATCCTCCTGCTCTGCGGAAGTTAGGAATCCGATCTGCGGTCCCACCTGCAGGTTCAGGCCGGCCACGGTGTATAACTTTACCACCAGCGGAATGTTCACGTAGCTAAAATTCCTTTCCAATGACGGGTCGCTTGAACTATACTTAAACTGCTGACCTTGCTGAGAGAAAATTACTTCAGGCTGAAATCCAACTTTTTCACCGCGAATCTGCAAAAATGCTCCTGCATGCCATCCCGTTCTGCTTTCATAGATCTCGCCGGCACTTGCATCGGTATCGATGTTGGCAAAATTAGGCCCCGCCTTGATTCCAATGGCAAACTGAGTTTGAGAAAATGAGTACAAAGCCGCACTTGCAAAAAATAATGTGATAATAATCTTTTTCATAAACGATGTTAATTTTTTTTGGACCTGATCAAAGATAATGCCTCAATTAAAAGGCCTCAGTCTATATAAACTGAGGCCCCGTCCTTTTATTGTGTTCAGGCGATTCGCGTCATCTGTTGCCAAGGTATATCTGGAAACCCACGCGCAGGAATAAGCCTGAGTTTAAATTTTTTGTATCGGAATCTGTGTTCTTAAATTTTGAAGTACGATATCCTAGTTCGGGTTCTATCGCGACATTATCGGAAAGAAAGATCGCATACCCGGCAGACAATGCAAGACTGGAAGTATTGTATTTGCTATCTCCGCGGTCATCGTAAGTGGTCTTGGCGGTCCCCACTCCGAATTTCCCCTGAAAAAAAATACCCATTGGCAGATAATACCGGACAAACGGCTGGAACTGAATTGAAGTCGTATTATTGTCGTCATCAAAAGCATCCTTTGCATTCCACTTACTCAAGCTCATATCGACGGCAGCACCAACCGCTAACTGATCAATAATGAAATAGCCAAAGCTCGGGGAAATCGATAGTGTGGTCCGGTTGCCATTCGTCGTCGTTGTCCCTCCGGTTTTGTCTTTGTCAGACATGGTCCGAAATTCAGCGCTACCTCCCACAAGCATTCTCCCCTTATTAAATTGCGCAAACGCACCAAGCGATGCCACCATCGCGATGACAAACAATGTGATTCTTTTTGTAAACATATTTAAAGTTTTTCCGCAAATTTATTAAAAGGTCAGGTCCAGCTGAATTTTGCTCAATCAACCTACCTTCTTTCGGCCAAAGCCAAAGAAAAAGCGGTCTAATGGTAATTAGCCAGCGAGGAGGTGCCCCACAAAAATCCTCACAGGTTGTGTAAAGATTTCCACAAATTAACCCTGTTGAAAATTCTCCATCTCGGCCTTTTTTATTTTAATCATGACAACGGTGCCAATACAGGCGCTGGCAAAGAAAGCAGCATTAGCGTTTAAAATCATCTCTAGAGTAATTTGAGATCATGAACGTGTATCCAATTTCGAACAGCTCACGGGCATTACGCACATCAAACACGCTGACGCTACCAAGCCTGGGCGGATCGATAACAATATCGCAAAGTTGTTTACTAACGACGGTGTTACCGCTGATTGCCAGCAACAGACTTCGCTCAACCACCGATCTGAAATTTTTTACATCGAAGTCGCTACGAATATAATTGGAACTCGATCCGATCAAAAGGTCACAGTTGTCACGAATGGGTTTTGCGGGAAGATTATCCATAATTCCTCCGTCTACGTAGACGTCGCCATCTATGTCTATCGGGTTGAAGATAACGGGTACACAACACGATGCCATAATACGCGGTATCAACTCTCCCGATGTAAAATATTCCGCCTTGCCACGTTTTAGGTTTGTTGCTGCAATGGTGACTGGTATTTTCAGGGATTCAAAATTGTTTTCAGGCATTAACCTTAAAAGAAGTTCCTGCAGACCATCAAGGTTCACCAGTCCCGTCCACGTCCAGGCTGGACGCAACGAATGGAAAAAACGCGTATTTATGATCACCTCCAGGATGCTTTGAGGCGACATTCCATATGAATAAAGTGATCCCACCAATGCGCCGGTACTGGTACCAGCAATGCAATCCAACCGGACCCCAAATTCTTCCAGTGCTTTCAGAACCCCGAGATGGGCAATGCCCCGTGCGCCTCCTCCGGATAATGCAATGCCTATTTTCATATTTAAAACGTTTATCTTACAGCAGACAATTCATGTGCTTATGATGGCAAGTTACCACCAGGCTTCTGCAGTTGCGGATAGATGCTCCTTTAAATTACTTCCTTCAACTTAAACACCTGGTCCACACGAACACCTTTGTCGGTTTTCTTCACGGTACAACATTCGTGCTGCGGATCGTGCTCGAAAAAAAGGATATATTGGTTCTCCGCTGCCTCTAACAAAAATTTTTCCTTTTCCTCCAGGGTTACCAGTGGCCGAACATCGTATCCCATAACGTAAGGCAAGGGTATGTGGCCGACAGACGGCAGCAGGTCTGCCATGAAACAAATGGTTTTTCCCCCGACATGGATTTTAGGGATCATCATCTTTTCGGTGTGCCCGGAAGTAAAAATGATATCGAATCCGGGAAAAAAAGATGCGTTGTTTTCGTCGATAAATTTCAAATGGCCGCTGTCCTCCATGGGTAGAAGATTCTCCTTCAAGAAACTTGCTTTTTCGCGCGCATTTGGGTGCATCGCCCAATTCCAGTGAGCTTTGTTCGACCAATAGGAAGCATTCTTAAAAGTCAGTTCGGGCTTTCCTCCCACCATGCGAACGCCGCCACCACAGTGATCGAAGTGCAGGTGCGTCAGGAACATGTCTGTAACATCGTCTTCTGCAAAGCCGGCATCGCGTATAGATTTCAGAAGATCGTGATTCCCATGCAAATGATAATGACTTAAAAATTTTTCATCCTGCTTGGTACCGATTCCATTATCGATCAGAATTAATTTCTCCGCGTCCTCAACCAGCAGGCAACGCATGGCCCATGTGCACAAGTTTTTTTCGTCGGCAGGGTTCGTCTTTTGCCAGATCGACTTAGGCACTACGCCAAACATGGCGCCACCATCAAGTTTAAAAAAACCGGTTTCAATTACGTGAAGTTGCATGATTTGCTTGAAAGATGGACGGATAAATGATGTTCCGACGTCTCAGAAATTTGCCAATGTGAGGGTATAACTCAACGTTTACTGCCCGAACTCAATAAGACAATTCGCAACCTACCCGATTACCCGATTACCTGATTACCGATTACCCCTTACCTTTTACCTCTTACCACTAACTAACCTCCCAGGTCACCGATCACCGATCACCGATTACTGATTACCACTCACCAGCCACTACTCCTTCACCACACCCATGGCCGCGAATTTTGCGATCCGCTGCTCGATCCGTTGTTCGGAGCTAAGCTTAAGAAGCTCGCTTGTATTTGATTTGATTACCTTTTTAACTTCATTGGCCATCCATTTTACATCGACGTGCGCGCCGCCGAGCGGTTCTTTTACTATCCCGTCAATGAGCTTTTGCGCCAGCATATCTTTTGCTGTAAGCTTTAGTACTTCAGCAGCTTGTTCCTTATAGTCCCAGCTTCGCCATAAAATTGAAGAGCATGATTCCGGAGAGATCACGGAGTACCAGGTATTTTCGAGCATCAGCACTTTGTCTCCAATTGCAATTCCCAGTGCTCCGCCGGAAGCCCCTTCGCCGATGACAATACAAAGCACGGGAACCTTGAGCATGAACATCTCCTTTAGGTTGCGGGCTATCGCTTCGCCCTGGCCCCGTTCTTCGGCCTCCAGTCCCGGAAACGCGCCAGGCGTGTCGATAAAAGTCACGATAGGCTTATTGAATTTCTCAGCAATTTTCATCAGGCGCAACGCCTTTCTATACCCTTCAGGATTGGCCATTCCGAAGTTTCGCATCTGACGTTGCTTGGTGTTCCGTCCCTTCTGGTGACCTATAAGCATAAAGGTCTGGCCTTCGATACTGCCAAACCCGCCCACCATGGCTTTATCGTCGCCAACGTTACGGTCACCGTGAATTTCAATAAAGTCGGTCGTGATTTCGTAAATATAATCGAGCGTGTAAGGTCGATCAGGGTGACGGGATAATTGGACGCGCTGCCAGCCCGTGAGGTTTGCAAACGTCTCCTTTTTTAGCTCTAAAATCTTCTTTTCCAGTGCCTTAACCGCAGCCTGAACCTCCGGGTCGCTATTGCTGGTAAGGTGAGTCATGTCTCCAAGTTTCGCTTCCAGGTCCGCAATAGGCTTTTCAAAATCCAATAGCATAGAGTTGATTTTGTGGGCACAAAGTTAGTAGGATTGAGAAATATCGGTAATTTATTGGGATAGAATTGCGGAAAATCCTCGCGCAGATGCCCAGTGCTTCGCCCGCAAAATAATTATTGCCTAGTTGGGCCACCACGAAGGTTTTATGTTCGTGGCCACTCCGCCCGAATAATCAAGGCAATACTTACACTCACATGCAGGAAAGGCCGGCTGCACTTCCGGACATCCAGGAATCGGCGGCCCATAGCTCCTTACCTCACAGGCGGCCTTGAATGCGTTAGTGACATTGTAGCTCAACTGGCTTTTGTTAAAATGCCAACGGGTGGCTTGCTCTTTCATCACACCAAAAAAACCGATCGCTTTTTTCTCTCCTGAAAGGGACTCAATGTTTGTCCTGAGATTAAAAGGCGGCTGGTCCACCAAAACATTTCCTTCATTTTGGTCATACATTTCTTTCCAAAAGAAAAAGTTATCTTCCGTCATGGCGAATTGCTGAACCAGAACCGAGAAATCGTCCAGAATTCTCTCATTGGCAATCGTAGGTATGCTAAAAAGCTCTTTGTCGTAGCCGCCGCTATTATCGATTTGCAGCGCATAGTTGGTGAGGTAGTCGCGGCTGGTGACCCAGCACTTATAACCAGGGCGTGTCCAGCTCGGTGATAAGGGCGCAATGAACACCCACATCGGTGAAAATTTCCAACGATAGTAAATCGTCTCGCCGGACTGATTCTCCCCTACTGTTATCCTGGCCGTGATATGTTTGACAGTTCGCAGAACTTTTTTTCCAGCTTCGACAACATACTTCTCGCTTTCGCCCTCGACAAACCCAACGGTTCCGATGGGCGGTATTTCGGAAGCTGGAAGAGCTTCCCATGAAGATTCGTAAAATTCGTCACCGTGAGAGATCTGAATTTTATACCTGGTCCCCTCGCGGGCCGCAAACGACGGGTCATAAAGCTCATAAAGCCCTTTCTCTGCGGATGACTCCTGATAATGCCATTCCTCATTGTCGTCGCTCAAAAGTTTGACCAAAGCATTGCCAACCGGTACAGCCCTTACGTTGGTGACGTTGCCGGTAGTCGTAAGTTTGACGCTGAAATACCTGCCGTGAGAAGGATAATTTTGGGAGTCTTCAAAGGATTTATCGGATATATAGCCCTCGACAACCAGGATCGGCGACTCATCGGCAATGACGAATTGATAAGGTTCAATACAGCTGAAAGCGATTAAAAAAAGGCCAAAAAATTTAAAAGCGCGCATGTTCAAGCTCTGACTGTAAACCGATCCTCACGTAAAAAGCGTGACAAGATATATAAATCACAATTCTTAAAAAATGGGCTTTTTAACGAACAGCCGGCGGGAATTAAATGGCTACTTCCAGATGCTGGAAAGCGGTGAATAGGTCAACGAGCTAATTTTTAATCTGCTCGAAGTAATTTTGATGTTCGTGAATGGTTCTTCCACAAAAAATATACTCGTCATTACCGAAAGGCCACCGTCTGCAAATACCTCGACGGAGGAGTCGTCAATGATGAGCTCCAAGGTCATCTTTGCCTCAGGCGACAACCTGGGGGCTGTGTGCCGGGCGCCAAATCCTTCTGAGAAAGTCACATTACCCGACCTGGTGCGGTCAACATAGTAACTCTTTTTGCCATCGTCAAATCCGATCACGATCTGGTCGCCCTTTTCATTTGAAAGTGTGATGGCGAACGTTTGGATAGAGTCCGAGGCCATCATTAGCTGAGCGGGCCCGACGCGATTCCCGATCTTTTTTGAAAGGTCGAGATCGTCTCCGGCAACACCGTCTATCACGACGGGTTCACCCGCGATCTTTTTTATTTCGGGGGCTGGGAGCGAACAAAGAAAATAACGGTCGCCAATCTTCTTCAGGCTTAAGTCGCGAGGTAAAGTTGAAGCACTTCGCCATTTGCCGGTTGGCACCACGTTGGCATACTTCCAATTGCTCATCCATCCCATGAATATCTTTCGTGAGCCCGTGTTTGACCAGGTGACGCCTGCATAATTATCAGGGCCGTAGTCGGCCCACCGGGTATCAGTATCGTATGGTGTGAACTTTTTGCCATCAAACTGGCCTATAAAATATTGTGTCGCCGACCCATCGTTCGGACCGCCGGGATTGATATTTACTATCAATACCCAAATTGTTTGCCCATTATGGTCGAGCGGGAAAAGGTCGGGACATTCCCAGACGCCGCCGTGCGCGCCTAAGCCTTTTCCGAACTCACTTTCCCTGTTCCAGTTCTTCAGGTCAGGTGAAGAATAAAAGATGATCTGATCTGATGCGGCAAGCGTCATGATCCATTTTTTATCAGCTTCATACCAAAACACCTTTGGATCTCGGAAATCACGTATGCCAGGATTCTTGACCACAGGATTTCCAGCATACTTTGTCCATGTTTTGCCCTCGTCCAGGCTGAATGCAATACTTTGGTTTTCTACAGTGGTAGGACTTTCTTTTTCTGCTTTGGGATTGTGATGGGTGAAAATTGCTACGAGAGGTTTTTCGCCGGTCTTTCCGAATCCTGCGGTGTTGTGTTCGTCCACGACCGCGCTACCTGAGAAAATATAACCTAGACTGTCAGGGTAAAGCGCAATTGGATGGTTCTCCCAAAAGACGAGGTCCGAGGTTGTTGCGTGCCCCCAATGCATGGGTCCCCACACCGTGCTGTCAGGATAATACTGGTAGAAGAGATGATATACCCCGTTGTGAAATACCATTCCATTCGGGTCATTCATCCAATTTGCCGGAGGCGAAAAATGCACTTGAGGTCTGTATGCCTCCGAATAAGGACGTTCGTTATTGTTCTCGTTTTGTTGAGGGTTTTGTTTGACACACCCACCGGCCAGGATCAAAGCGAACAACAGCAATACGATTCTGATCATATTTTACCTTTTCAAAAAAAACTTAAAATAACTTTAACAACGGCGAAAGGCCGCAGCGATTGAGACCAACTTGAATGACGTTAGAGTAGTTTGTAATTATAACGGGTCTTCCTAAATTATTCCAGCATCGTCTGATAATCTTCCGATGGGCGTTCGTGCAAATGATTTTCCATGATTATGCGTGCACAGGTATTCCATCGAA
>DASUTP010000582.1:0-13718 GCA_036374515.1 Chryseolinea sp.
GTCAGATTGAGGTACGTCCGGCCTTAAAGCCATATCGGTAATAAGGTGCGCGCCGGCGGAAAATCCGACGGCTCCCACCCGATCACCGGAAATATGATAGTCAGCTGCATGTGCACGAATATATTGCATCGCGCGCTGCCCGTCTCGGACCCAGTCCTGCCGGTTGTACAGGGGCTGGAGCCGATATCTCAACACAAACGCCGTGATACCCTTACTTTTTAACCACTGCGCAATCAACACACCTTCGTGGTCAACGGCACGGATGGTAAACCCGCCGCCTGGCACAACCAGCATGGCCAGGCCGTTGCGCTTGGACTCTTCCGGAACAAAAGGTATTATGGCCGGCTTATCTTCGTCGGAAGTCCCTGTGGCGCCGGGCGCGCCCTCTGGCCAAAGAATAATGGGGTCGGCAATTTTCTGGGCCAGTGACGCCTGGGCAAAGGCAAATAGTGCCATTGAAAGGGCGAGGCTGAAACATTTCATAATGTGTTGGTTGGATACGACGCTTCGACTGCTTAATAACACGCTAATATTAAGAAGAAAACCAATGACGACAACCGAGCTGGAGGAAAATGCCCTATGGCAGGGCAAGCGGATAGCCAGGGATCGAAAATAGATGATTGCTAACCAATTAAACAAAGCTGTCTGGTGAATTGGAGTATCGCGTCAGCTTGATTTATCAAGCTGTCCATCGTGAGTGGTTCAAAAATCGAATATTCGACTTGGTCGGTGAGTGCGCCCAGGCGTCCCGTTAATGGGTAAACGGTATAAGTGCCAAATCGGGGACGGGCACTGCATGTGATCGTAGAGCTTATCAAATCCAAAAATTGCCACCCCGTCTACAGATTATTCGACCTTCCAAACGTGAAGGATAACGGCGTCACGCTGACGTTCACCCGTGCAAATAAAAATAACATCATTGATCCAAGAATATTTGCCCTGTGGTGCTTCGAACTTCGGCACAGCGCGAAAATAATATTGACTTGCATCCACCTGGTCCCCACGCGCAATCTTTGCGGCTATCTCAGGAGAGGCTGCACGCAGCCCGACGTTCTTAACGTAAATGATTATCCCATCGTCTGTCTTGAACTGGTAGTGTGCTTCAAGCTCGGAAACACCATCCTTGCGAACCACCTGCCAATCGGCCCCGCCTTTAATAATTTCTCCTTTGATGCCTGGGCCCGCCACTTCCCCTCCTATAATTGGAATGATTCTCCGTGTTCCGTGGGCAGTTTCCCCTACCACCATCGGCGGATCAAGCTTTACCGTTAGCGTGCAAAAAAATTCGAGCTGCGGGACTTTCTGCGCCTGGCTAAAGAAACTTGTTGCCAGGAAAATAAACACTATCGTTTTCTTCATTGGTAGGAGTTGTTTTTAAAGTCAAAAGTAATGGATTTTGCGTTCGCGCTGTAACGGCGGAGGAACCGATAATGACCCCTGTCAAAAGGGTTTTAACTGACTTATGCTAAATAAGTTAGATAGGAAGCCTGAATCTTAACTTACATCATTTAGGGGTGAGATTCTCGCATTGAAAAAAAAGGTATATTAGGGGATGAAAAAGGCGTTGTCGAAATGGATTCTTTTGGAATTGTCAGTGGCATTCGTGCTGTTAATCCTGTTTATCCTCAATGTAATTTGACAATATCCCCGGACTTCAGGTGTTGATGGATGTTGCCTTCCATCATTTTTTCTTTCCACTCTTTCAAGTAGCCGTAATTTCACATTGAATTCTGACTAAAGATTTCGATCTTTAGATAAGTCCTACCCTGTGTTGTATGAAAAAGTGCTGGTTATACCTCATCCCCCTCTTTATCCTGGGATCATTCGTAAACTGTATCGCCAACGCCATACTAATCCCTATGGATAAAGCGCAACGCAACCATCTTAAGTCTTATGGCCTCGCGTTCCACGTCTTGCAACGGGGTGGCTATTTGGACTGGCTGCTGAATTACCGCGGCGGAAGTTTCCTTGTTCCCTACGAACAATATGTTCATTCGGAATGTGTGGTCAGGGGAATTTCCTTTGAGGTCGTCTCCGATGTTGCTGTTAATAACATATTGAAAGAAATTGAATCACCCGCGGTGAACATGAATGTTGTTCGCCTGGAAAAATCGCCCCGCATAGCGGTTTATTCTCCCAAGGGAGATTATGTGAAAGATGAAACCGATGCAGTTTTATTAGTTCTGGATTACGCTGAGATCCCATACACCATTATCTACGATGAGGAAGTGCTAAGCGACCACCTGGCACGCTTCGACTGGCTCCACCTTCACCATGAAGATTTTACCGGCCAGGCTGGACGCCACTTGCGAGCCGACTCCCAACTTGAGGCCGACCTGCTGAAGATCACGGCCAGCAAGCTCGGATATGCCAAGATCAGTGAAATGAAACTGGATGTTGCAAAAAAGATCAAGGCGTTTTGTGCCGGGGGTGGTTACCTGTTCGCCATGTGCTCGGGAGCCGAGACATTTGATATTGCCCTGTCGGCGGATGGTGTGGACATCACAGAAAGTATCTTCGACGGCGACGGAGCCGATCCCGATGCGCAGTCGAAATTAGACTTTACAAAAACGCTGGCATTTGAAAACTTTACCATGGAGCCCGGCACCAGCCGGAGGTTTTCGGACATCAATACAGGATGGGGCGATTATTGGCAACGAAGCAGCGACTTCTTCAGTCTTTTTGAATTTTCAGCGAAATGGGACATCATTCCTTCGTTGCTTACCCAAAATCATGAACACGCCATACGCGAATTTATCGGTCAGACAACGGCCTTCAGCAAATATGTCGTCAAGCCCTCCGCCTTGGTGCTCGCCGAAAACAGGAAGCTCAACAATGTCAGGTACATCTACGGCGAATTAGGGCAGGGACATTGGACTTATTATAGTGGACATGATCCGGAAGGGAATCCCGGTCAGTGGCGCGAGCCCGCTGATTTGAGTCAGCACCCGAATTCTCCCGGATATCGCTTGATCCTGAATAATGTTTTGTTCCCTTCAGCCAAGAAGAAAAAACAAAAAACCTAAGACGAATTGGTCTACCGGCATCGTCGTAATCTCAGTTACCCTATTTTTTAAAATTTTTTATCATCTGCTGACAGAAGGTTGTCACGAGGGTCTTGTTACTTTGACCAGGATATATAAAAATGAACCTATGCAGCAATTAACACTATTCGGCAAAAATACGGGCAGGTCATCGCAGGTACAGCGAAAAACCCGTGTGAGAAAAACCTGGAATAATGGTCGCACAGTCCTCCGATGGGACTTGTGGACACAGGAAACCGAGTTGGAGAAAGAGATGGCGCTGTTTTTCCTTGATATCCGGAACTTTACCCCACTGGTTGAAAAACACCAGGCGCTGGACGTGATTCACATCGTAAAGAAATTATTCTCGCGTTTCCAGAATATTATCCGAAACTACCATGGCCGGATCATCGAGACCTCGGGCGATGGATTTTATGCGGCTTTCGGATTTGAACAAAACATTCAAGATGCAGTGAATGCGTCCGTTGAGGCGGGCTCGGCAATACTGCAATCGCTGGACAGGCTAAATGAACATCTGTTTGAAAAAAAATTACATCAGCGGATTGATATTGGCATCGGAATACACGTCGGGAAAGTCGCTACCGGGAATATCAGGCTGGGTTCCAAAGATCATTTTGTGGTGATGGGATATCCGGTAAATGTCGCTGCGCGCCTGCAGTCGGCCACGAAAGATCTGAACAATGACTTCATTGTCTCATCAACTGCAGTGAATATGCTAAAAAACTCGCCTCCTCTCTCCCATCCGGTTACTGTAAATTTAAAGGGTTTGACGACCCCCTGTGAAGTGTATCTTATGGGCAAAGCCTATGCCGCCTGAAGGTTTCGTTGGTTCGGTCAACAACGTTCATCGCAACCTGCTCAGACCTTGTCAGGCACCAAATGGCTTTCATCGCTTTTCAAAGTCTGCGATGACGCCCCAATTTTGACTTTGTGCCCTACCCATGGCGTTGCCGAGTATCATCGCGTTTCCATCGTACACGAAGGGCCTTTCCGAAACTCCACCTAAGATTTATCCAAAAAGGAGAGAATTGTCCGGAAGGTTTCGAATTGCAAGAGATGTTCTTTTTTGTAAGGGGGTCGGCAGCATTGCCGATGTTCGAGTCGGCGATGACTGCGGTCAGATCACCGGCCTAACACTTTTAATGCCTAGTACAATCACCTCCTTTCCCGGACGTCAGCGAACTTTTTCGATAGGTCTCTGTAAGTTCAAATGACGCACAAAATGCGTGTCGAAAGACGGCCTGCATTCAAATCAATTTTGTAACTTTCCTAGACCCTAAAGATAATATCCATGGCAAAGTTATCCCTAGATGTAAATGGACAGCAGAGAGAAGTTGATGTGGAACCACAAATGCCTTTGCTATGGGCTATCAGGGATTTTATGGGGCTTACCGGAACAAAGTTTGGCTGTGGGATCGGCCAATGTGGCGCCTGCGTCGTTCATTTGGATGGAGTGCCGGCGCGGTCCTGCGTCATTCCTTGTCAGGCCGCGTCGGGCAAAAAAATAATTACGATCGAAGGCCTTTCCAAAAATAACGATCATCCGGTACAACTTGCATGGATCGCGGCACAGGTTCCCCAGTGTGGGTATTGCCAGTCAGGGCAGATCATGAGCGCTGCAGCGTTGCTGAAAAAAAATCCTTCTCCGTCGGATAGCGATATCGATGCGGCCATGAGTTCTGTTTTGTGCCGATGCGGCACTTATCCCCGTATCCGGAAAGCTATCAAACAAGCCTCTCAAAAAAGTTGACCAATGGAAGCGATATCACGAAGGAAGTTTATTCAACTTACATCTTTAACCGGATCCTTTCTTGCAATTGGATTGGTTCCTGCCGCATCGGGTAAGCGTAAGATCATAGCAATGCGGGTCTCGGATCCGGCCACCGTAAACCTGAATCAATTTATTTCCATTGGCACAGACAATAGGGTGATTCTGTTCAACCACCGGCCTGAGATGGGACAGGGCACGTACCTTTCTATACCAATGATCCTGGCAGAAGAGTTAGAGGTCGATATGGAGAAGATCGAAGTAAGGCCTTCGATAGCCGACACTAATTTATACGGCAGCCAAATGGTTGTGGGAAGCCGGAGTATTCAGAGCGAGTTCGAAAAACTGAGAAAAATGGGCGCCGCAGCACGAGAGATGCTGAGGCAGGCGGCCGCAAATAAATGGAAGATTGATATTGAAAAATGCATTGCGCAGAAAGGCACTGTTAACAATGGCTCCGGTGAAGTCTTTACCTATGGCGAGCTTGTTCAGGAAGCATCGAAATTATCCCCGCCACAAGATCCGCCATTAAAGCGCCGCGGTGACTTTTCAATCATCGGTACGACGCCACACCGCACGGATGTTCCGCTGAAGACCAATGGAAGTGCCAAGTATGGAATTGATATCAGTGTTCCGGGCATGCTATTCGCATCTGTTGAACACTCAAATGTCTTTCTGGCAAAAGTAAAAAGTTTCAACAGTGAAGAAGTGTTAAAAATGCCAGGCATTAGAGCTGTACTGAAAACATCACGCCAGGTATATGGTAATACATTGGAAGGCGTGGCCGTATTGGCCGAAAATTATTGGTATGCACTACAGGGACGAAAAGCGCTAAAGGTCGAGTGGGATACGCAAGGGCTCGAAAAAATTTCCGATACCACGATCTTGGAGGACTCGTATGATGCCGCCAAGGCTAACGGCGACGAATTAGTTGGAAACGGTGACGTACTTTCTCAATTCGCTAGCGCGAAAAACATTATCACCGCAGCATACGAAACCCCCTATCAGGCTCACGTTCCAATGGAACCGATGAATGCCATTGTAAGTGTCACGGATACAGACGCGACATTTTGGGGTTCAACTCAAAATCCGAACGGCATTCGGACTTTCTTATCCAAAACCTATCAGCTTCCTGAGGATAAAGTTCACATCAATTATACTTTTATGGGCGGTGGGTTTGGACGAAGGTCGCTTACCGACCTTGCAGAAGAGGCTGCAGACCTTTCAAAAAAGTCTGGATCTCCTGTTAAAGTGATCTGGACACGTGAGGACGACCTCACTCAGGGTCCGTTCCGTGCCTGCAGTCTAAATTTATGCCGCGCGGTTCTCGATGACCAAGGCAAAGTAACGGCATTTGAACACAAAGTGGTTGCCCAGGAAATTCAGAATCAAACAGGCCCCAACATGAAGGCTGGACGCCAGATCATGGGAGGTATTATTACCGAATACTTGATCCCGAATTTTTCTGTAAAAGGAGTTCTGCGGAAACGGCACATACCCATTGGCTACTGGCGATCGGTGTATCACTCCACCAACGTATTTGCTCACGAGTGTTTCATCGACGAGCTTGCGCGACAGGCTAAAATCGATCCTGCGCAATTCCGGTTGAACATGTTGAATGATGGACGATACCGTAAAGTGATCGAGGTTGTAATTGAAAAAACCAATTGGAACGCTCCACGAAAGAAGGGTACGGCGAAAGGGATAGCGATGGCTGAACGATCGGGCGCGCATTTTGCGCAGGTTGTCGAAATAAAAAAGAGTGGAAAGCAAATCATCCCTGTAAAAATTACCACTGTCATTGATGTTGGGATATGTATAAACCCCGACACGGTAAGAGCGCAAACGGAGGGCTCAATCGTTATGGGGCTCGGTGCCGTCTACTCAGGCTTGACTGTGCGGAACGGCGGTATTGCAGAACAGAATTTTAACACCTATCCGTTGCTGAAAATAAACCAATGTCCGCAAATCGAAACGCATATTATTCAAAGTGATGCGCCACCCGATGGCGCGGGAGAGTCCGGACTGCCGACAGTAGCTCCGGCCCTGGCTAACGCGATTTACGAACTTACCGGCCAGCGCATAAGAAAGCTTCCAATTAACTTGAGCGCATTGGCTTAAGATGCTCTGGGTTAGCAGGATTATTCTCCGGACAACGGCACTAATGTGGGTTTCAAATCGGGATCGGCCATATCCTTATCAAACGGAAACATCGGTCGCTCTATACGCTTGAACTCAAGCCGTTCCAAGTCCTGGTCGACGCCGCCCGGAGTCAGCGCCATGAGCCAGTCTGCACGCATGTCGTACAATTCGGGAACTAGGTACCCAATCTTAACGAAAACGATATCGGTTTTTCGAGGGTTCAACCCCAGTCTCGTAAAATCAGCCTCATGGTGATAAGGCTTGCGCTTTTTCGTTACGATCACATCAACACTTCCAATTCTAACAACCACTTCTGTTTCAGCATGCTGGTCGCCGTGAATGATGGCGCCAACTATGCCTTGTAATCGAAGAGGTGGAGCATATCTGTTGTCGACCGCTGCGCCTGCCTCACCATCGACTTTTCCTCCCACACCCGCTTGTATAGCTTTCTCAATAAACTCAGGTCCGGGAATGGATGCATAAATTACCGATGGCCCGCCGGCTGTTTTAAATTCAGGACGAGCAAGGATTTCCTTAAGCGTCCAGGTAACATCTCCGGCACCGCCGGCCGTGGGATTGTCGCCCATATCGCTGATCATGAACGGCTGTTTCTCGCTGGCAATTGCCTTATCGAGGCTCTCCGCGAGGGAAGCCACAGGAGCTATAAATTCGAATTCATTCCTCACATTCCAGAAGCTTTGTGCAAGCTCCTCCGCCGCACCCGTAACTGCTTGTTCATCATCGCCCGTTGCCATGACCACAGCGTGATTCCGTGGCTCATCGGCCCAGGCGTACCCAATCCAGATTGCAGCATCTACAACGCCTGGCCTGGAAGCAGCCGGCGCCACCTTGGCATATAAGCTCTTTCCTGGATCAACGCGGGTGCTGGTCTTTTCCCCGGGAAGCAATATTGGCACCTTTACATAAGCCTTGAAACGCGGCTTGCCCTTGTTATCCTCCAATCTCGACAGGAGATTGTCTACGGCACGTTTGTCGGATTGGACGGCATCTTCATGGGGTGCCATCCGGTAGCAGGTGATCAGATCGCTGTTTTGCGCAAGTCGCCGGGATACATTTCCATGCAGGTCCATCGACGTAGAAATCATCGTTTTGTATCCTACGACTTCCCTTATCCTGACGATCATATCACCTTCAGGATCATCGAGGCCGACGACACTCATCGCCCCATGAATGTCGAAAAATAAACCGTCATACGGGAGATTTTTCGTTAGCCCGTCCAACATTTTAGTCATCAAAGATTCATAAGCTTCGCGTGTAACGATGCCGCCAGGCAACGAACGCCCGATCAGAACTGGAAACCATTGCGCGCGCTTGTAATTCTGCGAATCGGCGTGAAGAAAACTATACGACGAAAGAATTGTATCCCCTACCCTTGCGTGAAAAGCTTCTTCATGGGTCAGCGCAGGAGAAAACGTACTGGATTCAATGGCAAGACCGGCGATTGCTATGCGCGGTAGTGCAGTGTCTTTTTTATTGTCTTTACCACATCCGATTAACAGTGCGGTTGCCATTGCCAATCCGATTGCAAAAAATACTCTCTTCATCATAGGATAAACTTTCAGTCACTATAATAATCAAAGTTAATCAGGATCGTGCGGAAAAAATAAGCCGAGGGCCCACTGGCGACGACTAACACCTTAAAATGCTTGACGGCCGGTACTGGGCAGGAAATTCCCGCTGTCGGTCGGTCCAAAGATGAAACGTAGGGTAACGCTATTTTAAGCTTTTATAAGCACCCTATCTTCGATTTTATCAGGCGATTAAGTTTATGAACAGAAGAAAATTTTTACGCAACACTGCGGGGCTGGCAGCTGGAACCAGCCTTCTCCAGGATTTATTTGCAATCCATCAAGAACCAGGTCGCTTGATGAGTGTGCTCGGCCCGGTTAAGCCCGGAGACCTGGGGATCACGCTCATACATGAGCACGTCATGGCGGATTTTATCGGTGCAGCAAAAACCGGTATACACCGGTATAAAGCTGACAACGTAATAGCGAAGGCTCTGCCCTATTTGACAAAACTCAAAGACGCGGGTTGCAGTACCTTTATTGATTGCACGCCTGCCTACCTGGGCAGGGACGCCAGGATTTTAAAACGCCTTGCAAAGTTAAGCGGACTCAACATTTTCACCACCACAGGATACTATTGCGCGGTGCAGCAGAAATTTTTACCTCCTCACGCCTATACGGAGACTGCCGAGCAACTCGCGTCACGCTGGGTTGATGAATTCAACAATGGCATTGAGGGATCTGGTGTCGTCCCGGGGCTGATAAAAACATCTGTCGACGAAGGCCCGCTATTGCCCGTCTGTGAAAAAGTACTGACAGCCGTGGCGATCACACATCTAAGGACGGGGTTGAGCATTTCTGCTCACACGGGCGATGGCGTAGCCGCATTGCAGGAACTTGCTATACTCCAGAAAAACGGCGTTCATCCGAGTGCCTTTCGCTGGGTTCACGCACAAAATGAAAGTGATTCACAAATTCATTTGCGTGCTGCGGAGATGGGTGCGTGGGTTGAGTTTGATGGGATTAACGGTGAAGCGGAAAATATAAGTCAACATGTCGCCATGCTAAAATTTTTGAAATCAAAGGGCTATCTGAATAAGATTTTAATTTCACAAGACGCCGGCTGGTATTGGGTAGGTGAACCCGATGGTGGCACGTTTCGTGGCTACACAGAAATTTTCGAAAAATTTGTGCCGGCGTTAAAGAGAGAAGGATTTACAAACGAGGAGGTAAAACAATTGCTCGTAGACAATCCAAGGGAAAGCCTTACCATAAAAATTCGCAGAACTTAACGAAATCGCGTGAATCAAAGGAAAGGCCATCCCCCGATGGCCTTTAGTGATGTCAGGCGGTTGCTCCTTCCTCAAATTGTTTTGCCCGCCTGCGAACTTCTTCATCGTCGACATCTTCGACGTGCGTGGCAATCCACCACTCATTTCCCCAGGCATCTTTAACGCCTGCGGAGCGATCACCATAAAACTCATTTGTAGGCTCTCTCAGCGAAACACCTTTTGCATCGAGCGCCTTTTTGTAGATGGCATCAACATCATCCACATATAAGTACAATCTTGACGTGCCCGGGAGATAACGTTCCGTGGCGTCGCTGACCATGATTTGCGAATCTCCAATTTGGACGCCGGCGTGCATAATTTTTCCATCTTTCGTTTTCATGACCGCAGTAGCCTTTCCATTAAAAGATTGTTCCACAAATTGAATCAGCTCGCTCGCGCCATCGACGACCAGATAGGGCGTTACCGAATGCATACCTTCCGGAACTGCCTTTGCAGAGTCGCTTTTTTTGGTGTTCTTTTGATTTTTCATGACGATTTGTTTTGGTTACCCATTAGAAAATCAACCCATCGTCATATATTTTGTTCAGGCCGGATGTATAATATTTCCTAAATGAAAGGCACGGCTTTTGTAATGCCGCGTTAAATCTATTTCTTCCAAAGCTTGTTGTTGACTACGCGATCAAGTACTTCGTCGCGATAATGCCGGCTGATAGGAATTCGCTTTGACTGAAGTATGATTTCGTTGTTTTCAATCGCCTCGATCTTCGGTATAGATACAATGTATGATTTATGTACCCGGATAAATGACTGGCCGGTTAGGTTTTGCTCCACACTTTTCAAGGGAAGCAGCGTAATGTATTTTCCTTTCGTGGTAAAAATCGTAACATAATTCTGCAAGGCTTCCACGTAAAGAACATCCTGGAAATAAATGCGCTCGAATTTCTGGCCACACTTGATAAAAAAATAATCTGCGATTTGGGTAGCATTTTCATCCTTCGCAACGGCTGGCCTGTTGATCAAAGTGTGATAATCCTTGGCCTTGGTGATGGCCAGGAAAAAACGACTAAAGACAATCGGTTTTACCAGGTAGTCCATTACATCCAGTTGAAACCCCTCCAATGCATAGCTGGGATATGCTGTAGTGATGATGACCATGGGTAGTCGTTGCGCTGTCTTTAGAAAATCGATTCCGTTCATCACAGGCATCTGAATATCCAGAAAGATCAGGTCGGGCGAATGCCTTTCCAGCAATTCTAATAGATCCAGCGGATTATTGCCCGTTCCCACCAGCTTTAAAAAATCAACTTCAGCCACATAGTTGGAAATACATTCACGCGCCAGCGGTTCGTCATCAATAATTATGCAATTCAAAGCCATTTAATTTTTTAAAGCCATTTCCATTGCCTGGAATCTCTTCACCTTCTGCTCGGCAAGTTCCAGAAGCAGGTTGATATGAAATATCCCCTCCTCACATTTGATTTTCAGGTCGTATTTTCCGTCATGCAGCAAATCCAGCCGTCTTCCTACATTCTTCAGGCCAATACCATGATATGAAACTGCATCGTTCGAGGTCTGGCCTCTTGAAGTAGTGTTTGAAATATCCAAAGCCAGTTGATGACCGTTTACGTTAAGATGTATTGCGATCCAGTTTCGTTGATTTTTATGTTGCGATACGTGCTTGAATGCGTTCTCAACAAAAGGCATTATCACGAATGGCGTGACTTGCAAATTATCATCCGGAGGATTTTCGATGCGAAATTCCACTTCGACATTTTCGTCCTGCCTCAATTTTTGTAACTCAATGAAATTTTCAAGGTAAGTCAGCTCCTGCGTCAAAGGAATTTGATGCTCATTGCATTCGTAAAGCTGATAACGAAGGAGATCAGAAAACTTAGCCAGCGATTCGGAAGCCATCCTGGGATTCTTGTGAATCAAAACAAATATTGAATTAATGGTATTAAAGAGGAAATGGGGATTGAACTGGGCTTTGAGAAATTTCAGCTCTGTCTCCAATTTTTCCCTTTCGAGTAATTGCTCTCTCCGCTTCGCCTGTATCCAGTTCTTGGCAAGCTTGATACTCATTGCCAATGTCATGCTTGCCGCGGTGGATGGCAGAGCGCCGCTTTCAAATAAAGAAAAATAGTTTGCCGGATCCATGTGGTACATCTCCTCGAATGTTTTGCTGGAAAGCCACGCGCCAATATAATATCCGGAAACAATAATGGCCGCGGTGACCACAATCGTCAGCAAGAGGAAACATATATATTGTAAATATCGCCCCCTTTCCAAATACCTTGGCATTAAAAAATAGAGATTAAAATAAACGCCAGCCGCCTGAAGCACCATGTAAAAAAAGAACTTAAAGGCAGCGGGTGAATGGAAAATGCTGTTGGCTACGTCCACAGGACTCCCGATCCGTAACGTCCACCAGACATAATGATACGCAAACCAGAACGGCAAATGATAAAGTTTGTACTTGATCATCCAGGCATATTTTGGTTTTAATCGCGGCGTTAAGCTACCGATGGTCATTGTCTAAGGGAGTCAGTTGGAGGTTTTTAAAGTTAGAATAATTTTTTGCTATGTTTAGTCGTACACGCCTATTGAGCGGAAAAGTTTAAGCGAATCATCGGCCTTCAAATTCTTGAATGGTGAACCGGCTCGAAATTGCCTGTGGCAGCGGCAGTAGAGCATTCCCCCGCCCGGAAACCGTTTTTGGAAAGGGCAGCGTCAACTGGTCTAAGCTGCATAATAAGTTTGCAATAACGCCGGCTTTCTTCGGGCATCTTGCCCTGTAATTCCAATGGGAGTTTTTAGAATATTATCGCGCTTTTCATATCCGTCTGTTCCGGACTGACCAAACATCGCTGTTACCTTGAGAAAAATAAAACACAACACGCGCACGAAAGAATCAGTTGGGTTCATGATGACGATTATAGGAGATGGTTGTGAGTTCCTATTTCGCGGTACAGTCTCAAAGATCCATCCGGCAGTCTTTTCCAGATTCGGATCCCCTTACCTTCCGTCCGGCCGGAAAAATTTGGGACGCTCCACTTAACCTTGAACATGTCATACTCTAGTACATAGTTTTCAAAGTAAGAAAAGTCAAAGGTATAGCACATTATCGAGTCGATGGATACATGACCGCGGCTGCTATATTCGATGAGATGTGATTTGATCCTCGTCAATCCAACGATTGCGGTATCTGCATATGGATAAAATCGTCCATCAGGTGTAAAAAATTCACTGCGGAGATTCCCGTCCCGGTTTCTGACCCCTTTTTCCATCAGAGCGTTGTATGCTTTTAGTTCGAATGGAATTTCACGCCGTCCTAAAAGTTCACCTTCATCCGGCTGCCTTTGGTTCTCACCGACCGTGAAAAGCGCTGGCTGAGGCACTGGATGGAAGAATCCAAAGGATTCTCCTTTGATCTTGAAACCCTCGTCCAGGCTGCCATCCCATACCAGCCAGTATTTTCCGGTCAGGCCTACCAGTGTGTCGGTTTTTAGATCCTTATATTCTTTTTTGAAGGATCCGATTTCCACGATCGCGCTACCCATATGAATGAACTCCTGGCTGGTGCGCTGAAAAGCAATGACTTGCTGTCTTGAGAAAATTTCCCGATAAAAATTTTCTATTTTCTTTCGGCCCCGCAACGACACCTGATACTCCGGCATGCTGATGGCCTGACTGTCGTAATATTGAATGAATGTATCCAGCGCATCCGTAGTTTCAAGTTCCGTAAGCTTGGCGGTGAGTGCCTTTAACTGTACTTCAACGCGCTTATCATGGTTTTTATAATCGCATCCATTGAAAATAAGGACAGCAAATAGCGCTAAAATAGAGACGTTGGTGGTTTTCATTGGACGTACAATAACATGTCCAAAGTAGTGTTGAATTTTTTGTCCTTAAAAAGAAGTTGACCACAGGCGTATACGGATTT
>DASUTP010000583.1:0-8036 GCA_036374515.1 Chryseolinea sp.
AAATGCAACATGGTGAATGGTTCCGCCCGCATTTCCTGTCCTTCTTTCGTCAGGTGCATCTATAAGGTCCACGATTGCCGCCGTCTTAACAGCGTCAGTAGTATAGCGATACCGGTTGCCTTCCTGGCCCGTAAACTTATAGCCAAAGATATCGGTCAAGACACTGGCCGTTTCCTTTACGCTGTTTAGCGTCAGTGTGATACTGTGAAAACCTTTGGTCGCTACATCGGCTTTAACTTCATCCGTTTCCCAAGGCTTGCGATTGTCATCTGTTTTCGGGATAATTAGTGTCAGGGGAAGACCGTCCGGATCCTCGAATGCAATGTACTCTTCCCCGAACCGCGTACCGCTTGCTGTTACATTCACATAATATTCTTTCAATCTCTGTGTCCAAAACTCCAGACTTTTATCGGGGACCGAATATCCTATCTCGGTAGGCATACCTGCACCTTGTTTTCCCCTTGGAACACCTTCCCAGGGAAAAAATGTCAGGATGGAGCCCGGTGATCCAACTTCGTCTCCGAAATAAAAGTGATAGGTCTTTGGATCGTCAAAGTTAACGGTCTTCTTGATAAACCGTAGACCCAATACCTTGGTGTAAAAATCATAATTTCGTTTTGCATAGCCCGCGATGGCCGTGATGTGATGTATTCCCAGAATCCTGTTTTCCATATGGTTCTTAATTTTTGCTGATTGATGATGTAAAGGTATATGCCTGAACATTTATTGCCGTTGAACTAGGTTAAGAATGTTGGGGTTAAGGGCGGAAAAACGAAGATATTTCTTAACCTAGTTCAACGCTTTCCGGCACCTGACCTGCTAACTTTGTGTTAGTAAAAATAAATAAACCAAATACAATGGAAACGGCAACAGCAACAACAACAAAATGGAATTTAGATCCAGCGCATAGTCAAATTGGATTTAAAGTGAAGCACATGATGATCACAAACGTATCCGGATCATTTGAAAAGTTTGATGTACAGGTCGAAACTGAAAATAAAGATTTTGCAACAGCGAAAATTCAATTCACAGCTGACATCGACTCGATTACAACAGCAAATAAGGATCGGGACAATCATTTGAAATCTGGAGATTTCTTTGATGCAGCAACTTATCCTCAATTGAAATTTACTTCGACCAAAGTTGAAAAGAAAGATGACGAAAGTTTTGTTCTCAGTGGAAACCTTACCATTCGTGATGTTACAAAGGCGGTTAAATTAGACGTGGAATTCGGCGGCATCGGAAAGGATCCATGGGGAAATGAAAAAGCGGGGTTTACGATCACCGGTAAGATTAACAGGACAGACTTTAAACTGAATTGGAATGCAGCACTTGAAACGGGTGGGGTATTGGTTGGCGAAGAGGTAAAAATTCAAGCGGAGTTACAGCTTATAAAACAAGCTTCGTAAGGTTGCTCACTGGATCGACCAAAAAAAACACGATTTTCAGATCGTGTTTTTTATTTTTGATTAAAGCTATGATTTCTTGTGCCGGTCGGCCTTAAGATCGGATAGCAAATACTCTTTCTTCGTGTTGAAGTCATAGATTTTTCCTGTAACGGTATCCAACTCGATATTCAATTCGGTATCAAGAAGCTTTCCATTTGAGGAATTGTACAAGAGTCCGCTTTCGTTGTCCACCATGCCCATGTTTCCAGTGGGCATGTGATGGTCGGTAGATTCCGGGTTAGTGTTTGGCATGTTCCAGTTAGTGGACACTTGCTCTTTGCTCTTATAAAACTTTTCGACTTTTGTCAAAAATGCATCTAACCTTTTGTCGTCACCAGTTTCGTCATTTGAGTACCCCGCCAGGAAAGCGAAAGTAAAGGCCAGTAAAATTATTGAGCGCTTCATACCCTTTCTTTAAATGATGCTTCTCTCTGTTTGCCAAAGCTCGCTAAGCCATCGGCTTACTTCTTCAGGCTTGCCGCAAACATTCACGGTCATAAAGATCGTCAAATTTTGGCAAACTTCCTCGGCACGTCCGCCAGTGTACCGAAAAATTGATTTGTGCCATAAAGTGCGTTTTTTAACTAAAAACGCATTTTTTATACATTTTTACAATGGTTTGATTCCAAATTCGGCTCAACGCGCGATGGCAACGGTATGTTTAATCCCCGCTTCAACCCACGCCATTCAAGTCCTCGCCATTTTACAATTTCAAGGCGACTTTTTTTCCGCTTTTGACCGCCTGCACAATCGCATCCATAATTTTCAGATCCTTTACACCTTCCTCGCCATCCACCGGAATAATAGGTTTTTTACCTTCCAGAATTATGCCTGCCATTTCATCCATCTGTACTGTTTGATGCGTGACGTGGGGCTGTGTCAGCTCTCCCTGGTGCGTCCGCGCTTTGATCGGCCCATAGCCCGTAGACGGCTGCATTTCAGCATATCCTTTTTCTCCATTCAAGAAGAAACGATCCAGATTGTTCATCGAATATGTCGATAAACAGGAGGCAATTGCTCCGCCTGGAAAGCCAAGCTGGAATGTTATTGTTTCATCCACACCTTCCTTGAATTTCTGCGGATCTGTTTTTGTTTCTTGTGCGGTCACCCATACCGGTTCTTCGCCGATCATGTACCGGGAGCCATTGACGGCATAGATGCCGATATCCATAAGGGAACCACCACCAGCCAATTCCTTTTTTAGACGCCATTGATTAGGATCGCCGATCTTGAAACCACAAAGTCCCTGGAAAAATAACACCTTGCCAAATTCGCCCGCGCTCCTCATCCTAACAATCTCCAGCGTCTTGGCCTCGAAATGCATTCGGTAGCTGACGAGAAATTTCACGTTTGCTTTTTTGCAGGCATCTACCATGGCTTGCCCTTCAGCCGCGTTTAATGCAATAGGTTTTTCACAGATCACGTGCTTTCCGGCCTGAGCGACGCGTATAGCCTGAGGTTTGTGAAGCGCATTCGGGGTGATGACATAGACGGCGTCGATGTCAGGGTTATTCTTTAGCTGATCGAAGTTTTCGTAGTTATAGCAGTTTTTTTCCGGAATGCTGTACTTCGCTTGCCATTCTTTCACTTTTGAAGGAGTACCGCTCACAACCCCTACCAGCTTCGCTTTTGTACAGCTTTGCATCGCCTCCGCGACACGCGTACCGTAGCTTCCCAGGCCCATGATGGCGACGCGGAGGACCGGGCCCTGATAAGACCGCTCAGTGGCCTTTTCCACATCGGCGATACTTAACGATGGCACAAGGGGTAATGCGAAGGCCGAAGCAGAGAGTTTTTGCAGGAAGTCTCGACGAGATTTCATAGGGTTGTTTTTTATGGTTTCAAATTAACGCAAGCCTAAAGTAAGAATATCTTTGTCTTCATCACCATAACATCATTTCAAAAGATTGGAGTATTATACAGATGGCGTGAATAATCATGAGGCAAAGGGTCTTTGGATAAACCAATATCCACGGTACGGGAACAAATAGAACGAATAGAGGACACGGCCACCGGAATCCCGATATCCTAGGAAAGAATTAAAGGCCCTAAAAACTTAAGGCCATTCTATCATTTTACAACAGGGTATGGAAAAGTCGACTGCAATGCGATTCTTTTTCCAGTCGCCTGCGATTCCCTGGCGGCCTGCATTACCTCCAGCACATGTAAAGCATGTTCGGCATGGATGAGGGGCTCGATGCCTGTGACGAGACTTTCACAAATAACGGAAGCCCCTTGTTGCCATACATACGTTCCCGGATCGGGAACATGGCGCACAGTTTTTTCATTTTCAACGGTTGCCATATCTACACCGAAGGGGGCCCAATCGTACCCTACCAGATTCATATTGGCGTTTCTTCCCCAGATGGAAATCGTTGGCCGGTCCTGGCCTGAACCCTCATGGCCGTAAGGATCAAAATAATTAAATCCACATTGTACGTGTGAGATGACCCCATTAGCATGCTCCATCAATACCATGGCATTGTCCTCGGCCTCGACTTTTACCTTTCCTTTATTCTCGGTTTCGCGCTCCGGCAGAATAATACTAGTCATAGCAACCACTGACTTTGCGGGACCCAGCAGGCCTGTCAACGTTCCAAAGTTGTAGACGCCGAGGTCTGGCATGCTGCCACCACCTTGCTCATAGAAAAATGCCGACCAGTGCGGGCCTAGATGTCCATAGTGGGCGTGGGCTGCTGCAATTTTTCCCAGCTTGCCTTCATTGATCTGTTTAGCCATAAAGGCAAACTGCGGACTGTTCACAACAGCTGGTGCTCCCCAAACACGAAGACCCTTGCTTTTGGCAAGATCCAGCAATTCGCGTCCTTCCTTATACGTGTTTGCCATTGGTTTTTCACTCCAAACATGTCGCCCGGCCATCAAGGCTTGTTTATTTAAACGCCCATGTTCCTGCATATCGGTAAGCGTTACCATCAGATCAAACTTGGCACCGGCGAGCATCTGATCGATATGTGGGTAATGATTTGGAACTTTATATTTTTCCGCTGCTGCCTTGGCGCGTTCCGGGCGGATATCACAGGTCGACACTAACTCGACAAACGGTGACTTTGATAAATGCGGGAGATACTGACCCGAGACGCTTCCACAACCTATTACTCCGACCTTGATTTTTTTATCCGCGGGCAAAAATGACTTTGCATGCAGGGCAAGCGGTGTTAAAATAGAGGCGGCCGCTAGCGCGGAGCTTCGATGAAGAAATTCTTTTCTTGTAATGTCCATTGCAGTGCGGTTAAAATGTCCAATAAAAGTGTGTGCTCCTTAAATGTTATCCACGATCCACACATTTGCATAGTGGTGCGGCCCCTTGACAAGAATTTTGTAAAATGGCGAATTCCCCTTTACCGTAAAGGTATAATTTTCCTGCCCAAGAAGAGCTTCGCCGACTTTTTGATATTTATCTTCCTTGCCATCCTTAAACTGATTCGATTCGGTAACAAAGATCTCCAACTTTTCGGATTTGTTCTTACTAAAGTTTTTCCACCGCAGACTGATACTAGTCCCGTTTTTTTCGGCTGTCAGTCCCGACAAATCAATTGGTCCGATGAAAGGAACTCCGTCAATTTCTTTTTTAACGTTATCCGGAAGTGAAATTTGCAGGTGGCTGAAAACCGAGGGTAAGATGTCCACAATTGCTGGCGACTGTTTAAAATGATCGTTGAGTTCGTTGCTGTTGGTGATGATCCATGTATTCCTTTCCCGTTCGGACTGGCCTCCATGGTTCTTTCCATCAGCGGCAGTGCGGCCATGATCAGTGGTAATGATCAACAACCAGTCCTCATTAAATTTATTTTGACGAACCTTAATGGCATCCCATATCTTCCGGATCTGAACGTCGGCGTTCTTGATTGCGTCATAGAATTGCGGACTGTCACCAAAGCGGTGCCCCATATCATCAGTGTATTGGAGGTATACCCACGAAAGATCCGGACCTTCAGTTGTTATATACCGGGCGGCCTCCTGGGAAACCGCGTCGTCGATTTTTCGGACATAATCTGCTGCGTCGTCGTGCGGATATTTAACCGTGTCATGTTCGAGGCCATCAAATTTGTAGTCAAGTGTTATATTTCCGGCTTCTTGTAATCCTTCTCCGACCAATTTCGTACGATTGTCCAGCCACGTTGAAAACAGAGCCGTTCGAAGCTCGGGTTTTACCGTTTCTGCAATCCTGAAAATATTCCAGTAGTGATAATTTGGTGCAGCCACATCGTTATCCCAAACGTTGTGCTTATTTGCCCACGTGCCGGTCAGCAACGAAATGTAGCCCGGGGCAGATATCGTAGGGGTCTCGTTGTAAGATTTTTTCCTGCCACCAACATAGGATCGGGTAAAGCCTCCCGACTTAGAAATTTCTTTGAAAGCAGGTGGATCCAATTTTTCGATTACGTCTGTGGGTATTCCATCGAGGATTATGAATACTGCCTTTGGCTTCTTTTGTTGTCCGCGAGAGTCAGTGAAGGGGATTGCGCTCCAGCTTGAAAGAGCACTTAATGCAATTAATAGGGCAACACGGAAGTTTCTCATGACGATTTGGTATAAACTTGAACACAAAAAATTATCTGTTCCAAAATCTATTACTTTGGAACAGACAATCAGTTATTTTTTACAGTTACGGAGCAGAAAAAGTATTGGTGACAGCGTACCAGTGCACCCAATCACCGTCCTTATAATAGATATCGTATTCGACGTCGATTGTGCCGCTGCACACATCGTACGATCCCTCACCGATTTCAACAAATTTGTATTCATACCCGTCTGAATCCGTTCCTGTTTCCTGTTCCCCAAAGGTAGCTTTACCTTTTGTTGAACCAGCTGCCGCAGGCGTAAGCGTTATGATAAGCGAAGCATTCAAGGGACCATAATCAATCAGGTCGCCCGTTACCTTGATCGTATTTCCGGTGACAATCCCTTCTGCGGATTTTGTTGTGGTCCCATTTATTACGTTGGTCAATGTTGCATTGTAGATGTCGGTCGTCAGGCTGCACTCGTCATCCAGAATGTTGAACGTCACGGCCGCATTTTCAGGATCGGCAAGACCTAACCCGATTTTAATATCCGGTTCACTGACGGACTTGATTTTAACCTGGAAGGTTCGCGCATTCGCTGTGCCGGCATCATTATCCACCGTTTGTATCCAGATAGTGTCGGAGACCAATTTGCCTGCACGAATCTTGACTATGTCACGCGGCGTGACGACGAAATCGGTACCTTCCTGGGCATTGGAGGATATGACCTCCAGGGCCAGATCAATATCCTGACTGTAGGGATCAAAGGCCAATAGCTTTGCCGTGAGTGGAAATGGATCGGTTGCATTATCGAATTCGTTCAGGTTGACAGAAGGTTCTCCGGCAAAGGCAACAAATTCGTAGACGGGATCAACTACAGGATTTTCATCATCGTCGCAGGAAATCGTGCCCGCCGCAAAGAGCAGGGAGGCGAGTATAATTTTTGTTCTCATTCCTATTCGCTTTTTAATAACCACATCACTCCATTGATATCATCGTCGCCGGCAAATTGACGGCTTACAGCAGATTCGACATTTTCTGTATTCAAATTCAATTCGTCCTGCGGATACATCCAACGCTTGGGCACCTGGCCATTGTTTAGTATTCCCCCGCCATCAACGTCAAATTCCGGAAAGCCCGTGCGGAGATTGTTATAAAATGCTTCCCATCCGCCATTCATGAAAAAATTAATGTACTTCTGCGTGACGATCATTTCTATAGCGTTTGCCGGATTATAGACGACTTCAGGCTCCATCAGGTAGGCGTCCTGCTCGTCGGCTGAGATTCCATAGAAATCAAAAGATGCCCTGATACCATTTTCATAGTGCTCTGTTGCGTCAGATGTGATCCACCCTCTCGCTGCTGCCTCCGCCAGCGTAAATTCCAATTCCGCATAGCCCATCAACACGCTGGGCTCGTTGACGGGATCCAGATAATACCGTTCGTCTACACGCGATGCCTCGCCGTTCACCAGGCGGTTCGTATTATCTGCTAGCGGATCGCTGCCACCGAGGCCGCCGTAAGCATTGAAGTCGGTTTCCGGCAATGCTGCGCCCTGCGGTTTGCGATCGGCAAATACAAACAAACGAGGATCCTGCCTTGCTTTCAGAAGGTCCACGAATGATTCTTCCATGTAGTAAGCGGTCTTGAAGTTGTTGTTGTTGAAGTAGGGATAACGATTATCAACAAGATCGTAAAAGGAAAGAGCGCCGTTGTCATCGTTTGAAGCGAAGATGGGATATTGATCTGGATTGTTTACAATTTCCTGAAACCGGGCCACAACATTTAATTTCGTGTTACCTGTCTTTCCGGAAAGGCTTATCAATATTCTAAGGGCGTAGGAGTTGATCAACTTTTTCCACTTGTCAACATTACCTCCGTAAACAACGTCTCCCGTTATATCGGCAAGACTTGGATCAAGATTGTTATTTGCGGCTTTAAGATCATCCAATACCCGAAGATAAATATCCTCCTGGTTGTCATATACTGGCTTGTAGACACCGGTTGCGGTCTGCAGGGTTTCGCTGTAGGGCACATCACCGAAAGTTTTGGTAAGCTCGAGAAT
>DASUTP010000584.1:0-4939 GCA_036374515.1 Chryseolinea sp.
GGATGGAAGAATTCAAATTGATGCTCGGGTCCCTTAAATACGTGAATGTGGGCAGGTGCTTGCAGAAACAGATTAAAAAATTCTTTCTCCGCGTGCCTTCGGGCACTGGAGATCGCAAGCTGATTGGCTACCCTGGCGATCAATTCCTTGGAAGAAAAGGGCTTGGTCAGGTAATCATCGGCGCCCGCCTGAAGGCCTTCAAGCTTTGACTCCTCACCAGCACGCGCCGAGAGAAAGATTAAAGGAATGTTTTTTGTCGATATATTATTCTTGAGTTTTCTCAGCAATCCGAAGCCGTCCAGTTTAGGCATCATGATGTCGGACAGAATCAGGTCCGGTAATTTTTTTACAGCCTGTTCAAACGCATCTTCTCCATCAGCGACGACAATGACATTGTACTCCCTATCAAACAATCGCTGCACATATCGACGCATGTCCGCGTTGTCATCCGCCAGTAGTATGGTATATTGGTGATTGATATTTTTCTTTTCTGTTGGGATGACGGCATTGTTACCATTGGATTCTGGTATCCACTGAAGCGCTTCTTCTACATAAGATGAAGACTGAGATAATGACGCCTTAGGATTTAATGCAACCTCATTTTTTTGGGAAACGTATTGCCCGTCCATCGGCAGCTTTACAACAAACACGGACCCTTTTCCCAAGGCACTCTCGACTGTGATCTGACCTCCATGGATCTTGACCAGCTCTTTGACCATAGCCAGGCCGATTCCTGTTCCTTCCTGCGTCCTTCCCTTAACGTTCTGCACCCGGTGAAACCGATCGAAGACTTTATTTATTTCTTCCTCCGGAATTCCAACTCCTGTATCCTTGACGGCTATTTCCACCTGATTGCCTATACGCGCAATCGATACTTCGATAGAACCTGCTTCAGTGTATTTAAAAGCGTTGGAAACAAGGTTCAACACTATCTTTTCCCACATATCAATATCAAGAAGAACCGGTTCCGAAATTTCTTCGGCCTTGAAGATCAATTTCATCCCAGCCTTTTCGATTGCTGCCCGGAAATTACTGATTAGATCTTCGGTAACCGACACCACGTCTGCGGGAATGAAATTGGGTTCCATCCTTCCGGCTTCAATCCTTGAAAAATCGAGGAGCAGGTTTACGAGTTTTTGCATTCGTAGGGCATTGCGGAATGCAACCTGTATTCTTTCCTTGTTGTGACCTTTGATGTCCGGATCGCCTAGCAGATCTGAAACCGGACCAAGGAACAGCGTTAATGGAGTTCTGAACTCATGACTGATATTAGAAAAGAAGGTTGTTTTTGCACGATCAATTTCTGCCAGCGCCTCAAGTTGCCTTCGCTCCTCTTCCAGCGCATGAACATTGGTAAGACTGGTGATGATAACGTCTGCTATCAATTCAACGAAAGTCCTATACTTTTCATCAAGAAGCCGGTAGGGATTCGTTGCTGCGATAAATAGCCCATATGGATCCCGTTGTCCACGCCGCGCTATTGGAAGCACAATCCCTGTCTGCGACGGTACGACCCATGCTCCGGCCGGAATAGTGCCCAGTTCACGTTCCAGTCCTTCGATCACCACCGACCTTCGATTATTAATGGCTTCTTCGCAATATTTTGCGATCCCTGTTTCAGACTGAAGGTCTATGAATTGCGGAATGTCGGAAGCAGATTCTCCAAGATCGGTGGAATTGATCAGCTGGGCTGCATTTCCGGAAAGCTCGTACAGAAGAACAAACGGAAAGTCAAAGGAATTTTCGGAGAGAATATTGACAGTGCGCTGAAAAACCTCTTCGTTGGTTTTAGGATCAGATAGAGACTTTGTCAATTCCGTCAGGGTTCGAAGCTGTCTGTCGCTTATTATTCTGTCGGTATCATCCACATTTGCACAGATCATTCCTTCGACAGCGCCATCGTCGCCTGCAATTGGCGTATAGGAAAACGTGTAATAAGTTTCTTCAGGATATCCGTTGCGTTCCATTATGAGAAGCTGGGCCTCCACATAAGTTCCCTGATTTTCGTACATCACCTGTCGCAGCAGATGATCGATGTCGTGCCAGATATCTTTCCACACAACCGAGGCAGGTTTCCCTAGAGCCCAAGGGTGTTTGCCCCCAACAATCGTTTTGTAGGGATCATTGTAAAGTTTGATGAGATCCTTTCCCCAGCCGATCCATATCGGTTGTCGCGACGTGAGCATGATCTGCACACATGTTTTCAAACTCCGGGGCCACAAATCGACCGGGCCCAGGGGCGTTTGAGACCAATCGAAAGTGCGGATACGCTCTCCCATCTCGCCACCTCCAGCCAGAAAATCTATGGGGGTAAATTTTAATTGTTCGCTCACTAATAATGCTATTTCAGGGAAAACTCTTTAGCTGGATGTTTTGAAGATTTCCAAAAAATTGTCCAAAAAAATAAACAAAGGTGTCTTCAAAAAGTTTCTAAAAAGTTTCAGGTGGATTGGCCACCGGCCGCCAGTCCGGAAGAGTGAAAATATTTGATAGATTATTATCGTCAACCAGGAGATCAACAGGAACGTTGTTAACGGCTTCCTGCGGCATGTACGGCACCTCGGCACAACGGGGGTCCTGAACCAGGATGGCAGCTCGCAACGCCCTGGCTTTTTTTAGTCCTTCAACGCCGTCGGCATTTGCGCCCGATAATAACAGGCAAGCAAGACCTTGCCTGTATACTTCCGCTGCGCTTTCGAAGGTAATGTCTATACTGGGCCGGCTGTAATTTACTTTTTCGGATACATCAAGTGAAAGGGTAAAGTCATTCTCAATCAAAAGGTGATAATCCGCAGGCGCTATGTAGATCGTTCCGGGCAATATTTCATCTTTTTCTTCAGCTTCCTTCACATGAAAGTCAGTTCGTTCTGAAAATAGATGGATGAGGGTGGTATCATCGGTCGTTTTTCTATGAAAAATTACGATTACTGCGAGGCCCATTTGCCCTTTCAAGAGTGAAACAATTTTCAAAGTCATAGCCAGGCTTCCAGCCGATCCTCCGATCGCCAACAAACGGTGTTGCGGAATGACTCTATTATTCAGGAGACCTTTCGCCATATTTTTTCTCCACTTTCATGTTGTTTAAAATGTTGTTGGATCTCTGTAAACTTCAGGGATTCTTTTGAGCCCAAAGCGAGATACCCTAACATTTCCAGGCTATTGTAAAAAAGACGAAGCGACCTGTCCTGCAATGGCTTGTCAAAGTAAATCAGAACGTTGCGACATAAAATAAGCTGAAACTCGTTGAATGATCCATCGGATACAAGATTGTGTGTTGCCATTACGATTTTTTTACCCAAATATTCCTCAAATCTCACGGCGTTGTATTGTGCCGTATAGTATGACGAAAAATCTTTCTTGCCGCCGGAAAGAATGTAGTTCTCCGAGTATTGCTTCATCTGGCTGATTGGAAAGATCCCCGCGCGTACTTTGTCCAGCACCGCGGGATTGATGTCGGTGGCATACAGTAAAGATTTGTTCAGCAAATTCGCTTCGTGTAATAGTATAGCCATCGAATATACTTCTTCGCCCGTCGAGCATCCCGCATGCCATATGCGTATCAGGGGACGTGCTGCAAGCAGTGGAAGAATATCGTGGCGTAACGTTTTGTAAAAGGAGATATCACGGAACATCTCCGTGACGTTCACGGTAATTTTTTCAACAAAACGGTTGAAGTAGTCCCCGTCAGTTCGCAGCCGGAACCTGAATTCCGCAAAACTCGGAAAACGATCATTCGACATTAACAAAAGTATGCGACGCTTTAGAGAAGCGCGGGAGTAGTTTGTAAAATCGTAACCATAGATATCCATAAGGTCGGTCAAAATAATATCGACCTGGCTATCGGTAAGTGCTACGGATTGTTCAGACTGCATCGTTTACAGGTAACGGTCCAAGAGCGAAAGCAATTTATCCACATCCACCGGTTTAGAAATGTATGCGTCGGCGCCTGCCTCCAGACATTTTTCTTCATCGCCTTGCATTGCCTGCGCGGTAACTGAAATGATCGGGACATTTTTGCGTTGCTGGTGCCGGATAACATTAATTGCTTCATACCCATCCATTTCCGGCATCATCATGTCGAGCAGCACCAAGCCAAAACCCGCGTCTTCCGACAACATCTTTAATCCCTCTTCTGCGCTGCCTGCCGTACCACAAAGAAATCCTTTTGCTTTCAACAGGGCATTCAGGGCAAACGTATTACGATTGTCGTCGTCAATGATCAATATTTTCTTGCCGCGCACATCCATTACTTCTTTCCTTTTTCATATAACCATACCCGCAATAGTGAAAACAGCTGATCGGTATCAACGGGCTTTGTAATGTAGTCCGAAGCGCCTGCGTTTATGCATTTGATGCGGTCGCCAACCATGGCCTTTGCCGTGACGGCGATGATGGGCAGGTTCTTGAACTTCGGATGTTTGCGAATCGCCGCGGTGGATTCGTAACCATCCATTTCCGGCATCATCATATCCATGAGAACGACATCCACATCATTTGCTTTCAGCTTTTCCAATGCATCCTTGCCGTCAACGGCTGCAATCACATTCATCTTATACCTCTCAAGGGCCTTGGTGAGTGAGAAAATGTTTCGCATGTCATCGTCGGCCACCAGAACGGTTTTATTTTGTAACACTTCGTCAAGCGCTCCCAGCTTGTGATATTTCGGCTTGTTTGTATTATCGTTTTGATTTTTTTCCATTACATGGAGGAACAGCGATATTTCATCGAGGATTCGTTTATACGAATGCGCGGTCTTCACTACAATCGAATCGGCATACTGCTTGATTTTTAGTTCTTCAGCTTGTGACAAGCTCTTTCCCGTGAAAACGATGATCGGCAGATTCTCCAAGCCAGCAGTTTTTTTTACTTCTTCAAGGGTATTGTACGAAGCTTGGTCAGGAACTTCCATGTCGAGGATCACGCAGTCTGCGCTGCCGTC
>DASUTP010000585.1:0-5774 GCA_036374515.1 Chryseolinea sp.
GGAAATGGGATTGGAATTACTGGATGTAGCAGACTTGATTCGCCCTTTTCCGAAAGTTATTGAATACCTTCAACACTCAAAGGATGACCATTTCCTGGATGAGCTGGTACACTTTGAAGGCGGCCTGAAAATTCAGAATGCTATTCATGGATATCTGAAGAAATACGGAATGCGATGTGCAGGGGAAATTGATATCACAAGAACACGTTGGAGCGAAAAACCGTCAACACTTGTTTCCTCCATCCTTAGCAATATCAAAAATGTTCAGGCCAACACGGGCAAAAGAAAATTTAAGCGAGGCCGAGAGGAAGCTACGAAAAAAGAACGCGATATTTTGAACCGGCTGAGAAAACTGCCAGAAGGCGAACAAAAAGCTAAAGAAGTAAAAAGCAAGATTGATTTGATCCGGAATTTTGCTGGTTATCGTGAATACCCAAAATATAGTATTGTCTGTCGCTATTTTATCTACAAGCAAGCCTTGCTGAAAGAAGGCGAACAACTCGTGCAAGCCGGCACTATCCGTGAAAAGGAAGACATCTACTATCTAACCTTTCAGGAACTCCGTGAGGTCATAGGCACGAACAGGGCCGATTGGCAGACCATCGACAACAGAAAGGAGGAGTACAAATTGTATGAAAAGCTTACGCCGCCACGGGTCATCACATCGGATGGTGAGGTGATTGCAGGCAAGTACCAACGTAAAAATCTTCCGGGTGGCGTCATTGTAGGGCTTCCCGTTTCTTCAGGAATTGTAGAAGGACGAGCGCGGGTCATCTTGAATATGGCAGATGCTGATCTGGACGAAGGGGACGTACTCGTCACCGCCTTTACGGATCCCAGCTGGACCCCGTTGTTTGTCTCCATCAAAGGGCTCGTCACGGAAGTAGGAGGACTGATGACCCATGGGGCTGTCATCGCGCGCGAATACGGCTTACCTGCGGTGGTTGGTGTGGAGAACGCAACTAAGCTGATAAAAGACGGTCAGCGGATCCGAGTGCATGGAACGGAGGGGTACGTAGAAATTTTGTAAAATAGCCGTCCCTATTTTCGCCCTCCGGCTATCTCATAGATATAGCATATCCATACCGTTATTTTCGACAACCTCTTCCGGAACTATCAGCAAGTTTTGCTCTTGCGTTAGTTCGCAACTGTTGCTATTACCCTTTGATAGCGCGTCAATCCAGGTGTACCGTTGTCGGTGACTTCAAAAATAATATGAATGGTGCTTCCTGGTCTCGCGGATTGTGGAACGACGAATGACGCATCGGCTTTCTCAGAATTCATGATTGATATCTTGCCTTTGTGCGTACCAGGTTCCTCATACTGCCACCATTTGTAATTTAAAGAATTATTGTCTGGATCCTTGGCCGTTCCATTTAGCAACACCGTTTGGCCCGGCTTTACATTTAGGTCAAGAGGGTGTGACACACTTACCACCGGCGCGTGGTTCGCGGCGTTATATTCGGTGACGCACCAGTCAGCCCGTGCTGCAAAATCATTTTGCAACACATCTACCCAACGCGTTTGAGAGTACGACGCATCCATTTTGTTCGTGTAAGGATTAAAATCTGCCGATGCTTCTCCATCTTCCCATCGGTATGCGTTCTTTTCAGATTGGTTAAAACGGCCACCCCATCCGCCATAAGATGCATCTTCCAAACTTCGAAGACCCACATCCAACAGATAGAAGTAAGCCGGTGAATCTCCTTCCGATATAAAATCGTATTGAC
Source organism: Chryseolinea sp. (assembly GCA_036374515.1). GTDB lineage: Bacteria > Bacteroidota > Bacteroidia > Cytophagales > Cyclobacteriaceae > Chryseolinea. The sequence continues at coordinate 1,731 of DASUTP010000585.1, forward strand.
CGAACCCAATTTTTTTTGCTTCTGCGGGACTCCCGTGCGTATGCTCAGGATCACCAGGAATAGTTTGCCCGTCTCCATAGAGAAAATACCCCGCTAATAATGGTCCATGGTTCTGTGTTATATTTTTTGTAAACCACGGTCCCCTTAGGTACGACTGCAGACGTTGGGGAACAACTTTAGGCCATGGATATGCGAAACACCAAAATTGGTTTGAGTTATAGATCACTTTGATTTCCGGCCAACTTGGGGCAACATAATTACGGTAAGTTGCATCCTGATCGAGTACAGCATACAGCACCGCCTTTGCGGACACCTTAGCATAAATAGAATTCCATTCCGGTGTTCGCTTGTATTCTTCTTCAATAGATTTAAGTGCACGGGCCACCGTGTTTGTACCACCCCAGATCTGCAGGTACACAGGATCGTTCCTCTCATCCAACAAGACATTCTTAATAAAATCTGATCCTTCGGTCGGTGTACTCATGTCACCTTCAAAGATGATGTTGCCAACCTTAACCTTGCTCAAAAGGTCGCCAGGGGAGGGATATCCCTTATCGTGCTTCAACAGGTTATCATAGACTTTTCCGTATAACCCGATAAAGTGTTGCATCCATTCGGTCCCTGGCCAGCGGAGTTCGGTACGCTCTCCATACCGCTTTGATGTCATTTCCATTTCTGACCTGTAAGCTGTTCCTTTCCCATCTCCCGCATAATGCCACTGCGAACTGCTGTACACCAGACCAGCAACATCGAATTCGTTCGTATACAATAAGAAACGAATGAAGGAATCCTGGTCGTCTACTTCACCGTCAGTGGTGATAATGGTTCGATGTTTGATTTTTGTGGATTGGCCTGCGCCTTGACCGATCATGCCAAAAAGGCAAATGATGATGAATACTAATTCTTTTCTCTTTTTCATTTCTATGAAGATACTGCGTTATTTGAATAACTTCTCAGCAAATTAAGTTGATACACACTCGGCGTTCCAGTTATGACGACTGTTCTTTTCGCGGTAGCTAGTCAGTTCGGCGGTCTCAGCCAGGAGGCTGGTTGCCCATGTCGATCCAAAAGAATTTCGAACTATTTTTTTACAATGCTTGCAATACCTATAAAGCAAAAGTAATAGAAAGAGATAATGAAAAAGGCTCGTGTTGGAGGCTTTTTAATGGCCGCAGGCTGGAAGTTTACGAAGCTATTCCGACCTAAGACTTTTTACAGGACTTTGCGTTGCTGTTTTGATCAATTGTCCGGCCAGGGTGGCTACTGCGAAAATAATTAATCCCCCTGCGCTGCCGGCAAATACCCACCAGCTCATGGAGGTCCGGTAGGCAAAACCATTGAGCCAGTTGTCGACTGCCCACCATGCCAACGGACCTGAGATGAAGAACGCAATGAGAATAAGGCGGAAAAAATCCATGGAAAGCAGTGTTACAATGCTGGAGACCGTGGCCCCAAAGATTTTTCGGATGCCAATTTCTTTTGTGCGGGTTTCAGAGGTGTAAACCACCAACCCTAATAAACCCAGGCAGCTGATGGCAATTGAAATAACTGTAGACCAATTTAAAAGTTTCGCCATGTTCCGTTCGCGTTCGTAAAAGCCCGCAATGGTGTCATCGACAAACGAGTAGTTAAAGTCTCCATCGGGAACGATATCCATATATGACTGCCGGATTTTATTAATTACTTCGGGCCAATGTTGTCTCGAACTTGCATCGTTGATCAAAGATAAATGAACAAATGACCCGGGGCGTGATGTAAATATTAGAGGACCCTTTCGTAAGTGGAATGAACCTTCATGAAAATCTTGCATGACCCCAACAACGGTGAGATTTTGTCCATTGCCCACCAGCAATTGCCGGCCAATAATTTCACGGACATTTACGAACCCGAGATCTCTTGCACATTTTTGATTGATGAGCATCTCATTGATGTTTTCCCCCGGTTGAATATTTCTTCCAGTCATGATTTCAATTCCATACAACGAAATAAATTCAGGCTCACCAAACCTGATTTGTACCTGCAAGTCGATTGGTTCCGTGCCATCATTAAGCTTGACATTATTAAATGCTGCGCCCTGCATGGACGGTGGCAGAAAACCTGTGGTCACCTGATCAACCCCTTGAATCGATTTTATTTTGCTGACTAACAGCTCACGGTGGTCAGCATCATCGCGGAATGGAGTCTCGAACGTAATGATGGCGTCTTTCCTGAATCCGAGGTCTTGATTCATTGAATAGTGGATTTGTTTTCCGACCATAAAAGCAGCGATGACAAAAAATTGTGCGATGATGAATTGCGTTACCGTCAATACTCTTCGAATGTGCCCTGTACGGGTCTGAGATCCTGAATATATTCTATCTTTTAAGACGGCTATTGGCCGGAACTTTGAAAGCACGAATGCAGGATAAAAGCCGGACATAAAGCTAACGACTAACACCAAACATAGAAGAAAGCCCATGAACAGGGGTTCGCTTGAAGGATTGTGGTTGATTCCTGGTGGCAGAAATTCAGCGAACAATCCCATGAGGATTGGCGTGATGCTTATAGAAACGACGGCAGCCAACGTGGTGACACAGAATGTCTCGCAGAGAAATTGATAGATAAGTTGCTTACGAGAACTGCCAATAGTTTTTCTTATCCCGATTTCTTTCGCTCGTTGTGCTGCCTGCGCTGTCGTCAGGTTTGTAAAATTGATGCACGCCAGGAGCAGAATGAACCCGGCGATCGCCAGTAAGCTGTAGAGGGTCGGCTTGTGAGCTATCCGTTGATCAAACCCAATATAGTCTGGATTAAAATGAATGTCAGCGAGCGGCTGAAGTTTGTAGGCCGCACTGTTGTTCCGATCCGGATCCTCCTTCCTGTATTTTTTATGGATGCCGGCCAGTTGTCGCTCCACGCCGTATCTGTCGTTGGAGGGAGAAAGTTTTACGTACAACGACGAATAAGCCATCCAATCATCCCACACGGTCATCATAAAGTTTTCCTGTAAATTGGTTTTAGCAATAGTGTTGTAGGAAATAAACTCCATCGCCTGGAGATCCGTGTTTTCCGTAAGGTCTTTAACCACGGCGGAAACTGTCACGTTGATCTTGTCGTTATAGTCAAGTTGTTTTCCTATTATATGCGTTAAATCTTTTCCGGGAAAATATTGACGCGCGCGGCTTTCGGTGAGTACAACATTGAAAGGATCTCCCAGGGCTTTCAAAGGATCGCCAGCAATAAATTCATGTGGCACCAGATCGAAGTAATCCACGGTAGTGAAAACGACACCTGATTGCTTCTTAAATACCGATGGTCTAGGGTATACATCTCCTGAAACGGTAACCTGCACCTTTGCGTCACCTTGAAACTTCATTATGGGAGCCACAGCATCTACGCCTGTAACTTCGGTGGTGACTGCAGTGGCCAACGGCGCGGGAACAGCGGCACCGTGCCCGCTGATTTCACCGAACTTGAAATCCATCACAACGCGGTAGATGCGTTCACGATCCGGTTGAAAGCGATCAAAGCTAAGTTCATGGCGGACCAGAATAAAAATTACAACAGATGCACTTATCCCGATGGATAGGCCAAAGACATAAATTGCCAGGAAAAGTTTGTTGCGCCGGAAATTGCGAAAAGCGATTAAAAAGTAATTTCTGATCATAGACATTTAGGTTCGTTAACCTTATGCGAAAGCAATGCCATTATTGACAACTAACAATTACCAGTTGCTGACGTGGTATCCCACATTGACGCTATCAGCAGATATAATTAGTGGACAGCGGTATTCCGAAAACGGACAAAACAGAAAAATAATAAGTAAGCACGATAAAAATTCTTAGTGTGTCTCCCTCATCTGTATTATGGCTTTTCGAGAGAATCGATAACTGTAGTTTTCTGATTGTGTTTTTTTGCATCAGCCCACTGAGATACGGGGAATGCAAAAGTGAATTCAGCGTCAAGGATTTTACTCAACATATTGCATGTTCTATTCACGTCGGGGGCATACCGCAAAATTGTTTTTCAATCGCTGGCGCGACGGAAATTTAAAAATTACTTTGC
>DASUTP010000586.1:0-2413 GCA_036374515.1 Chryseolinea sp.
GGATGGAACTATCTCGGTAGAATCACAAGTTGGAAGCTTTACAAAGTTTGTCGTCCAGTTTCCGTTGCAACAAATAGGGTTTGAGACTCCGTTGCCGAAACTCGCGGTTCACGAAAATTAACGTTGATTTTTATTGAAGTCGAACCCAATATTGCCGTTGCCTGAATTAGCGATGTGCATGTTTGCAACTGATCTAATGCGGCGATCGGTGAAAAGGATTTTTGAAAGATGTCTAGCCGTTCCCTTTAAAAAGCGTTCATGGGGCCAGAGCGCAGCGATCGATGGCGCCGGCTTCATCGCCTCGCTACTTGGCTGCAAATGACTGGTTCGTTGGTTATCCTTGGATCTGTCCACGGACCCAATCTATCTCTAAAAAGCTGTAACAGAATTTGTTCCATAAATTGCTAACCCATTTGCGACAGGCCTCGTTAATCCCGTTTTCTACCTGAAACATCCTAAGTCGTGGCCGATATCCGCAACAGTGAAATAAGCCTTACCATTTTTCCCTTTGAGAACCTGACAGATCAAAATGGGTTGGCGGTGTTTTGTAAGTCTTTCCATATCGACCTTGTCACCGAACTTTCCCGTTTTCAGCAATTCAGAATTATGCCCGTAGAGTCAAATCAAAACGGCCAACTTTCAGACTACAGCATAAAGGGCTCTTTCAGGCATCAAAACGATGTGCTAAAAATAAATGCACAACTGGTAAACAATGAGAAAAATCATGTTGCCTGGGCGGATCATTATGAAGGAAGCAAGGATTCGATCTTCATGTTTCAGGAGGAGATTCTCAGACAGATTGTATCGACCCTTCAGCAGCAGCTCAATCACGATCTGCTCATTCACATCAGAAAGAAGTCACCGCTCAACCTTACGGCTTACGAGTATTGGCTGTATGGTATGGAAGAGTTAAAGAAAGGCACCATTGAAGCCGATGAAAAGGCAAGGGCGGACTTTCAAAAAGCAATCGAAATTGACCCCAACTATTCCTTGGCATATTCGGGAATGTCACTTTCCTACTTTAACGAATGGAGTTGCCAGCTATGGGAACGATGGGACATATGCCAACGGGAAGCTTTTGCCTGGGCGAAGAAAGCAATAGAGCTGAATGAGCAAAATTATGTTGCCGCCCTGGTGCTCGGAAGAGTTTACCTTTATGAAGGAGAGTACGGAGTTGCCGAACACTACCTGCGCAGTGCATTACGGCTCAATCCCAATGATAGCGACAACTTAAATCAGCTTGCAGCGTGTTTTGTCTATCTGGGCTACTTGGATGAAGCCGAGGCTTTGTACAACAAGGTGCTCCAATTGAACCCACTGCGGGTCCGTAATTATCATCACGTCGGCAGTTTCATTGCTTTCGAAAAAGGACAGTTTGAAAAGGCGATTACGCTCGGGCTGGGGGCCAATTCTCCCTGGGTGGATTCACCGGCCATGATGGCCGCTGCGTATTATGAAATTGGCGATCTCGAAAATATGCGGAAATGGTGGCAGTTGTACCTGCAGGAATTTGTGAAAAAAATCGCTGTAGTCGGAAAGCTGGATGTCTCGCATGCATTGCAATGGATCATCGACGTAAGTCCGTATAAGGGAAAATCGCGCTTGTTACCCTTCTGGGAATTTATCGGAGGCAAGGAAGCAGCTTCTTCTGAGAGAAAATTTTTGAAGACAACTGCGCCGGATAAAAATTACTTTTTGAAGGAGGATGAGATATGGCAGATCGCCTACGAAGGGAAACTGGTTTTATTGCCAGAAGTGAAGGGATTTCACGATCTGTTGAAGCTGCTGGGTCATCCGGAAAAACAATTTCATTGTACTGAATTGATGGGAGGGGGGTTACACATGCAGTCCGAGCCAGCGTTTGATGAAAAAGCGCGGCGTTCCTATCAAAGAAAAATCCGTGAACTTGAAGAAGAGATTCGCTGGTCCGAAAATAACAATGACCTTCAACGTACGGCCACGCTTCACAAGGAGTACGACAATATCGTCGACCATCTGACGAGTTCTCTTGGCTTGCGCGGCAAGGTGCGCAAGACGCATGATGTATTAGATAAGACGCGGTCTGCAGTGACGTGGAGAATACGGAACACCATCCAGAAGATCGAAAAAGTTCATCCCCTGCTTGCAAAACACCTTTCTGTGTCGATCCGGACCGGTTTATTTTGTGCTTACAATCCGGAAAAGCCGGTGCGGTGGATCACCGGAAAAAATTTTTCGGCATAAGTGGGGACTTCTCATATTGTAAGTTGAAAACTTACGCCTATAGGCATAAATACAATAGTTTATGCCAACACCACTGGAAATTTTATCAGACCCGATCTCATTAATTATTCTTGCAATCTATGGCTCGCTCATGCTTTGGGAAGCCTTATTTCCGGGGAGACAATTACCGGAAATAAAATATTGGAGGATT
>DASUTP010000587.1:0-6550 GCA_036374515.1 Chryseolinea sp.
AAACCTCCCTCTCTCTCCCCTCAAAACCTCCCCGACGAAAAAAAATTTTGCGAAGCCGTTCGGTTGCACGTATATTTGCAACCGAACGGCTTCTTAATTTAATTTTTATGAGACGCGATATATTTCAGGCTATTGCTGACCCTACCCGGCGGGCGATCCTCGTGCTGGTGGCCGTGCAGGCCATGACCCCCAATGCCATTGCCGAGCACTTCGACATCACCCGCCAGTCCATATCCAAACATTTGCGCATCCTGTCCGAATGCGACCTCCTTGCCCAAAAGCAGGAAGGAAGGGAAATCTTTTATGAACTAAAAATCGATAAGATGAATGAAATCGATACCTGGCTGGACCAGTTTCGAAAGATCATGGAACAACGATTCCAGCGACTTGATGAAGTATTGTCAACACTAAAAAATAAGAAAAAATGAACCTCCTATTTGATTTCACCGTCGATAAAGCCACGGCAACAATTTACATCACACGTGAATTTGCTGCCGACCTTGACCTCGTTTGGGATGCTTTTACAAAAGCGGAAATTCTCGACCAGTGGATGGGTCCCAAACCGTGGCGGATGCATACGAAGGAGATGGATTTCCGGGAAGGTGGTCGTTGGTTGTTTACCATGATGTCGCCCGAGAATGTCCCCACCCGTTGGGCGTTGCACGAGTTTATCGAAATAAAACCCAAGACCAGTTTTACCACGAAGAATTCCTTTTGCGATGAAAACGGAATTCTTATCGATACGGGCTTCACATCGTCCATTACCACCAACACCTTCAAAGCGGGTGCTGGTACTACTACCGTGCAAATTGTCAAAAAAATGGCGAGCCTTGCCGAGCTTGAGCAGTTTGTCGCAACAGGATTCAAAGAAGGTATGATGGTGGTAATGCGGAACCTGGATGAATTATTGGCGCCTGTTACTAATAAGTGATTGTGGAAGCGGTGGGCTGCAGGCTGCAGGCTACAGGCTGCAAGCTGGAACACAGAGGGAGAATCTGAAATGATATATTAAATCCGCGTCGCCACGTCTTCGCCGCGAACGCTGCGAGAAACCTTCGCATATGTGAACTTTCACAGTATATAGCACCTACACAAGTTTTGAATTATTATGATGAACTTTATAGGGTGTCACGGAGAAACATCTTTATTATATCATTACTATTAGTTTCATTGAATGTTCTGGCGCAGGATAGCGGCAAAAAGATTCCGTTCAGGCTGGTCAATAATCATATTTACATTTCTGGAGTATTAAATGATTCTCTCCCGTTATGGATACTGCTGGACTGTGGTGCGGGTAGTATGATTAGCGATGAACAGGCGAGGAAAGGAAAGATCAAAACTCATTCACAAGGCCATACAGATGGTGTAGGTAACAGTATGACAGCATACCAAATGACAGACTCAGTGAGCTTCACCCTGGGCGGTATTCGATATTCGGAAAAAAGGGTGCCGGCGTTGTCGTTCACTGAAGTGGCGAATTGTGGAGCAATGATCGCGGTTGATAAAGATGGAAAGATTAAGTTACTCAACGAGCCAAAAAAGAAGGTCCAGCCCATCGATGCTGTATTGGGAGATAAGTTCTTTCAACGGTTTGTAGTGAAGATCGACTATCAGGCACAGGTCATGACTTTATATGAGCCCTCAACTTTTGAATATGCGGGCAAAGGAGACAGGATTTCTTTATTATATAGCGAGAATCATATCTATGCCCGTGCGTCGATAACGGGGCCTGATTCATTGGTGTCCGGATATTTTATGGTGGATTGTGGTTCCATGACGGGCGTGATCTTGAATGTTCCTTTTATTAAACATCATCGATTAGCACCCGCTGCCGGAGCTTCAGCGTTGTCACTATGCGGTATTGGGGGAAGTTCTCAATCAATGATGGGAACAGTTGCGGAGCTTCGTATTGGTAAACGAATTATCAAAAAACCCATAACCATCTTTTCGCAGGCGAGCGGTGGTGTACTTACAAGACCTGATGTCGCGGGTTCTATTGGAAATGGGATACTGCGGAAGTACAAGGTGATTTTTGATTATTCACGGAAGGAGATAATTTTGGAGTAGGGGTGGCTAAGAACAAGGTCCGTAAGCCTGATAAAAAAATAAAGTGTCTTCAGCTCGGAAACTATATCTTAATATACGCTTAATTTCTTTCTTCGTGTCCTTAGTGGCTTCTTTGTGTTCGTTTTGGTGCCCTAACATTTCAAATAAACATGCAACACAACGGACACAAAGAGACCACGAAGCGCACAACGGAAACCCAGACTGGAAACAACTTTTATTTGTCTTAACTTAATGACATGGGTCTAAGGTAAGAGCGAGAAACAGAGCGGGAGCGAGGGTTATATCCCCCGCTCCCGCTCTGTTTCTCGCTCTACTTCTCGCAATATTTTATCCCCCGCTCCCGCTCTGTTTCTCGCTCTTCTTTTGCCAAGTCTGGAGGTTTAGTTTTTGAAGACAACCCCATCTTTAATAATTATCTTACTCGCAAGAAAGTTCCTATAATTATCAAACGGACTTTTCTCCCATATCAATAAATCAGCCTTCTTACCTTTCTCTATATTGCCATATTTATTTTCCAACCCCAGGGCTGTAGCGCCGTTGATAGTAGAAATTTGAAGTATGGCAGAAATGGGAAATCCATATTCCGATAACAGCAGTTGCTCGGAAATAAATGCTTTTCCACCTTGGGGACAGTCCGTACCAATGCGAAGTTTTACCCCTTTGGTAAAAAGTTTCCTGGCATAGCCCATAAAAATTTTGAAGTTTTCCCTGCACCGAGCCAGTTGTTCCTTAGTCAACGAAGAATCTGTCTTATTGGAAAAATATGTCAAGCCGAATTGCTCTGCCATTAAATGTATGGTGGTTGAAATCGTCGTCTTCCTTTTTGCTAGTTTGTCAATCAGGGAATCCATTGCAGCTTGCTTCGTATCATGAATGAACCGGAACATTTCCAGTCTTACCAATGTGAAACCTGGAGTGATTGAGGCGTAATGTTTTTGCATGTTCAAACCAAACTCAGCACCATCTTTTGGAAAGTGAAGAATGCTATGGTCAAGCGTTAGTATATGTTCATAATTGCGTAAGCCAATGCTTAATGTTGTATCCATAAACATCACGTTCTGGTCGATATGTCCGTATACCTTCATTTTTAGACTATCAGCAGTTTTAAATGCGGCTTCAAATTCAGGTCTACGCAGTCGCCAATAAAGTTTTATATGCCGAATGCCCAACCTGTAATATTCTAATACTTTTTGTTTGGCTAATGAAGGCGATTCTACGGTAATGTGATTTATGTATGGCTTTCGGCTCTCTTTGGATATCAAGGCTCCGCCAACTGTATAAAGGGTTACATATTTTGGCGATGGATTATTCATCCAGTTAAGCACAGGTGGCAACCATTTTTCGGGTTGTCCCATTATCATTGCTGTTGTAATACCGTAGGGAAGATAAGTGTCTGACAGGTTTTTTCTAAGCAGCGCTAGTGAGTCTTTATTCAAATACTCCGGTGCAGCATTGTAATCACCAAAAACATCAGTCGGATGAATATGCGTATCAATAAAGCCTGGCGTTACTAATTTGCCTTTAGCATCTATTATACTTACTGCGTTGTAAGTTTTTTGATTGCCTGTTACGTTTACAATTGTGCTGCCCTTAATAAGTATGGTTCGGTTGGATGAAACTTTGCCGGTGTTGCTGTCGAATACCTTTGCGTTTTTTATAACAAGATCATACTTTGTTGTCTGCCCGCGAGTGCAAATAGAGGCCAGCAAAAGAAATAGAAACGATATGAATTTCATAAGTATAAGTGTACACGACAGACCGAAGTTAGATGAAAAAAGCACTGGTTTACCAGTGCTTTAATCTTTCGATGTTACGGACAGTACTGCCTTCGAAATCCTACCTGTGTCTCAATCTTAATTATTCACAATTACCTGAGCTCCCAATGCCTGTGCGGCTGTGCCACCCAGGAAACCTTTTGCGAAGACAGTATATATTTTCCCTGCAGTGAGGGTAACATTCGGCAATGCAAGCACAGCCGTATTTGTACCGGCAGCCCTCACTTCCAGGTTGTATGTGCCCGCATTTAACGGGGTAAAATTGGCATACGTTGCATTTGTTGCCTGGTCGTTGAACATCCTGTTTGGAAACAATACCGCTCCACCGGTCACGGCAATGTCGACAGCCGGCGCGTTGGGACTAAAATGGAAAAAGCGAACATGTGCTTTTCCTGTAGCAGGAGTAGTAAGGTCATCTGCTACCACAGCGGCTTTGATTTTACTTACGGAATCGATAGCAAACACAGAATAGTTTTTGTTTGCCTCAAGCGTCACATTCGCATCAATTACATAGTTTGTGGTACCCGAGGGTGACACTTTTATGTTGTTGGCACCGCTATTAAGTTCCGTATAGCTACTATTGGTTGGATAAGCAACATTGGTGAGCGCGACACTATTGTTGATGCGTACATCTACATTCGGCGCATTTGGCGATGCGTGCACAACCATCACTTTTGATTTCGACATTACGTTATCATCATCATCATCTTTATCACAGCTTGCAAATAATAAAGAAACTGCCCCCAGGCACATCATTTTTACGATCAAATTTTTCATATGCTTTTTTTGATCATGACAATCCCTCACAAAAAAGGTTTGATTGATTTTAAAAATTATCAGTGTTGTTTAATTATTTGCAGTGAGATGATTTAAAAGCTTAATCAACGTACAAAATGAAGAGGAAGAAGAGTGTTTAGGTAAAGAGCAAAAAACCTTATTAACTCTTCAACAGGATAGAAAATAATTGGTGCGGGGAAATAAAATTATTGTTCGTATTTATCTAGCGTAGCTTAACATACTTCCCTTTCAGTGAGTTTTCCGCAACATATTCCAATGGAGTGTCGCCGTTTGCTGTGGCAAGGCAATGTTCAAGAAATTCTTTTGTCAATTGTTTGTCCCAGCCTGCACAAGCTGCCGCTAAACCATAACGTGGATCGTCATAACCATATTCGTTTCCACGACGGTCTTTATGCTTATGTAGGTCCCAGCTAAGTTTGATTAGTTCCTTGATCTGACCTTCATCTGGGTGCATTTTGTCGTAGCCGAGAGGGTTTAAGCAGCCGTCAACGGTTGAAAGTCCCCCAAACTTCAGTAATTCTAAAGCAGGAGATGCGTCATTGAGTGATTTTCTTTTAAGCCTAACGTAAGATTGTGCAGCAGCGTGCGTGATCATATCGTTAGGTTTATTTGTCTTGATAATCTGCTCTATTTCGGGCAGTGCTTTTTTGTAGTCGAGCAGACCTAAAGCTAATATCATTGCTACCTGCGTTTCCCAGGTCCGTTTGTCAGTTGCTTCTTTTAAATAAGCTTTATATAAGTCGTCGGCAAACTCAGCCAGTTTCAATTTCCCAATTTCCTTTGCAGCTCGCCTGCGGTCGGCGGATTTTGTCGAGTGAAGTTTTTGTTTTATTTCTTCCGTTGTCATTGTTTTAATTATCGCTTCGTATTATCTGATTGTTATTTCTTAGCTCGTAGTTTATCCTCAATTCTTGTTGGCCGCATGGTGTTTAGTTTGCTTTTTTGGATTTTGGTAAAACATAGATGATACCAAAATGTTTTGCGTATTCCTCTAATGGTTGAAGCCCTACAGCAGCTCTCCGTTTATTTACATTTGCTTCATCTTTAATGGGAAAAAATTCAAACTTACCTGCTTCATTGGTTCTAACCTGGCTGCCATATATCTGTTCTTTTCCCTGGTCTGTCAATATCCTGTCTTCCAGTAAGGCAAGGTCCTGGGGCTGAGCTTTTCCTTTCTTAACAGCCTCTTGCATTAAAGGAAAATAGGTTACCTGCGTTAACGAATCTGCGTGTTGTATTACCAAAAAAATTGTCTTCGCTCCCTGTTTGCCCACCTCATTAGGTCCCAGCCAACCATAGGTGTCAATGATGTTTTTCACCTTAACTAAATTGATTGAATCCTGGATCATCATCGTTGGCAATAAAGATTGCACCTGTTCCGACTTCCAGCCAAATTGCTTTTGAAGACTATCAAGTTTAAGTCTACCGGATTGGTCTTCATGATAAATCGTGTCTAGTCGGGCAGCCAATTCTTTGTTGAATTTTGATTGTGCGGATACCTCGATAACCGCAAGTATCAACGATACAATAAAAATAAATTTTGGCATAGGTCTGTGATTTAGGGGAACATTTATTTTGCAGACAGCTATTTTATTTGTGATATTTAAAGTTAGAGCTTTCGCAAATGCGGACAAATAGGATGCTTATGGATTAGCAAGGCTTTTAGAAATCTTGTTAGCATGGAATGAGCCAATTGAATCTTGAGTAATTCCCTTATTTCATACATTTGTATCATGTCAAAATCAACCAGGGAATCTTTCGCCGTACATGGAGAAAATCTCTTAAAGAAGGTAAAGGAGCTCGTCAATGAAGGTAATATTCGAAAAATTACGATTCTCGATAAATCGGGAAAGGAGCTGATGAGTTTTCCCCTAACTATTGGAGTAGTAGGTGCTGTGTTTGCACCCGTA
>DASUTP010000588.1:0-4775 GCA_036374515.1 Chryseolinea sp.
CCAAAGGTAATTGAAACAATAATTTTGAACACACCGGTAAGTCAACAGTCAGTAGCCAAGGATTCTTTCTTAGATGACCTGGACCCAAAAGAATTTATCATAATAAAACGGGCGCGGGTTAACAACCTTAAAAACCTCAGCGTCGCGATTCCACGCAACAAATTGGTGGTGATCACCGGACTTTCCGGGTCTGGCAAGTCGTCGCTTGCGTTCGACACCCTATTTGCCGAGGGCCAGCGAATGTACGTCGAGAGCTTAAGTTCTTATGCGCGTCAATTCCTGGGCCGGATGGAAAAACCCGAAGTAGATTATATCAAGGGGGTTTCTCCTGCCATCGCCATCGAGCAAAAAGTCAATACCCGCAACCCCCGTTCTACGGTGGGTACCACGACGGAAATTTACGACTACCTGAAGCTTCTGTTTGCGCGAATTGGAAAAACCTATTCTCCTGTCAGCGGTAGGGAAGTCAGGCGGGATACTGTTACATCGGTCGTGGATTCCATCAACAAGCTTGCGCCAGGCACACGTGTGATGATCGCTTGTCCCCTCACCATAAAAAGGGGCAGGAAGTTAAATGATGAATTAAATCTGCTTTTGAGTAAAGGATACGCGCGCATTCTCGTCAATGGCGAAGTGAAATTCATCGAAGAAATTTTAGTGGAGCCGCCGGCAAAAGCAAAACCGAAAGCTAAAGAAAAAAATGCCAACGAAGCGGTTTACGAAATCCTCATCGACCGCGCCAGTGTCAGTCCCGAAGATGAAGACACAACTTTTCGTCTTTCCGATTCAGTTCAAACCGCTTTTTTTGAGGGAGAAGGCGATTGTATTGTTTATATAGAGGGAAAAGAAAAAGCACATTTCTCAGATCGTTTTGAACTGGACGGCATGACTTTTACGGAGCCTTCGATAAACTTTTTCAGCTTCAACAACCCTTTTGGCGCCTGTCAAACTTGCGAAGGTTTTGGAAAAATTATCGGCATCGACGAAGACCTAGTTATCCCTGACAAGTCCCTGTCCGTTTACGAAGGCGCTATCGCGCCCTGGCGAAGTGAAACGATGGGCGAATGGCAGAAGCCATTGCTGAAAAATGGTATCAAGTTTGATTTTCCTATACACCGCCCATATAGCGAACTGACAATCGAGCAGCAGCAGCTGTTGTGGAATGGCAACGAGCATTTTGACGGACTGCACGACTTCTTCAAATACCTGGCGTCAAAAACGCATAAGATCCAATATCGCGTATTGCTGTCGCGTTATCGCGGAAGGACGACGTGTCCTGACTGCCGGGGCACACGTCTCAGAAAAGACGCGCAGTACGTAAAAATCGCGAACACATCCATTACAGATTTGGTGTTGTTGCCGATTGAAGACATGCTGGTATTTTTTAATACCCTTCGTGTTACAGATTATGACAAAAAAATTTCAGACCGTATTCTGAGCGAAATCAAATCGCGCCTGGAATACATGGATAAGGTAGGATTGGGATACCTTACCTTGAATCGTCTAACCTCTACGTTGTCGGGTGGCGAATATCAACGAATCAAGCTGGCCACTTCACTGGGAAGCGCTCTGGTAGGATCCATGTATGTGCTGGATGAACCCAGCATCGGACTTCATCCGAGGGATACGGCCAGGATGGTAAGCGTATTACAATCCTTGCGCGACCTTGGCAATACTGTGATCGTTGTGGAGCATGAAGAGGAAGTGATGCGGGCGGCTGATCAGATCATCGATATCGGACCCGATGCCGGTAGCCATGGCGGGGAGCTAGTGTTCCAGGGATCGTTGAAGGAATTAAATGGCAAAGTCAAATCCCATACTACCGACTATCTTAGTGGCAAGGAAAAAATTGCAGTACCCTCAAGCCGCCGGAAGTGGAAGGACTCCATAACCGTGATTGGCGCAAGAGAAAATAATCTTAAGAACCTTACCGTAAAATTTCCACTCGGTATTTTAACAGTTGTAACAGGTGTAAGCGGATCCGGAAAGTCGACGCTCGTTAAAAAGATATTGTGGCCCGCGGTAGGACGGCTAAGCAGCTCGGTAGCAGAGTCTCCCGGAAAATACGATAAGCTTGAAGGTGACATGTCGCGAATCACGCAGGTGGAGTTTGTCGATCAAAATCCGATAGGAAAATCCTCCCGGTCGAATCCCATTAGCTACGTGAAGGCTTACGACCTGATACGGCAATTGTATGCGGATCAGCAGCTATCAAAGCAGCGAGCCTACAAGCCATCTCATTTTTCCTTCAACGTGGAGGGTGGACGCTGCGAGACCTGCCAGGGTGAAGGTGAGATCAAGGTGGAGATGCAGTTCATGGCGGATATCTATCTTAAGTGTGAAAGTTGTAATGGAAAAAGGTTTAAACAGGAAATCCTTGAGGTTGAGTACAACGGTAAAAACATTGCGGACGTCCTGGACATGACTGTTGAAGATGGTTTAGAATTCTTCCGTGACAAAAAAGGCATTTACGAAAAGATTTTCCCGCTGAACGACGTAGGATTGGGTTATGTAAAACTGGGACAATCTTCGAATTCGTTGAGTGGTGGAGAGGCGCAGCGGGTGAAGTTGGCCTCGTTCCTTGGCAAAAATTCAACGGAGGGGCACATCCTGTTCATCTTTGACGAACCGACGACAGGTCTTCATTTTCATGATATTTTCAAGTTGCTCAAAGCCATCAACGCGCTTGTAGATGTGGGCCATTCTGTTATTATTATCGAGCACAATCTGGAGATCATAAAGTGCGCCGATTGGATCATCGATCTTGGTCCGGAGGGTGGGGAGAAGAAAGGTGGTTTTATTATGTTTGAAGGGAAACCGGAGGATATGGTAAAAAAGGGAAAGGGGTATACCGCAGAATTTCTGAGGAAGAAATTAGGGGAATAAACAAATAAAAATTGCACAAGAAAATCCCCGCGGGTAATAGATCCATCCCGTTAAATATTGACATAGCGCCGTTTGCTTTGTTTCGCCCTTCCAAACATATCAAACTTTGTCTGACTGCAAATAGGCCTATCGTGATTTGCTTTTGACAAACCGCCAGGGGTCCCACTCATTCATATAGTCTTGTTTGGTGACGATCAACGCTTTTTTAATATTATTTTCCAGCAACGGCGTGAATGCATAGTCGTAGCAGATATAATAGACTTCTTTGTTTGACGTGACAAAAAGGGAGGAAAACACCTTTACATCATAACCGAGCTCATCAAGCACCTCTTTTCTAACCACTGCTTTTCCGACGGGACACAATTTTTTTAGGATAGACCGATTTTTTCGCAAGGCTTTGTTGATGTCTATGATTGGTTTTTCGGTCTCGATTTTGTGTTTATTATTGGCAAGATACCTGCATTGGTCGGAGCAATATTTTTTGTCACTCCTACCTATTAAAGGACCGTTACAAATCGGGCATGAAGGTTTGCTCACAACATTTTATAACACGGGTGTAAACGGATTTATTTGGGTGCCAACACGGTTAAAGTATGATCTTTTTCGAGGATTACACATTCGTTCAAAAACAATTTTCATGACTAATTTACCTATCATTACCCTACGCCATTTAATGGTTAATGGCGAAAAGAAGATTGGCATGCAGTTCTATGCATCCAAAATTGTTCACGCTCTCATTAAGACGTTGGATTCGCCGAAATGGTCTTCCGACCTAAACATGGTTTACATAGCTAATACGCCAGAAAATCTCTATTCGATTTTCAAGACATTCAAAGGAACCGCTTGGATTAATTGCCGGTATTTTTGCAAGAATAAACCTGCCTCCAAACATTCCCAACCCGTAGATCTCAGTTCGCTTAAGGTCAAAACCGCGAAGGAAGCATCGTGTCCCCAAGAATACATTGACTTGCTGGAAACAAAACGTTACAGCCTAAATACTGCGAAAACGTATACTGCACATTTTTCGGAGTTTATAAGGTACTTCAAGGGCGAACCGCTGAATGAAATCAATGAAATCGACATAAAGAAATACATGTTGGGCATCGTAAAACAAGGCAAATCCTTATCATATCAAAATCAGGTGATCAATGCAATCAAGTTTTACTATGAGCAAGTACTGGATATGCCCCAACGGTTTTACGAAATAGAAAGGCCTCGTAAAGAGCAAAAACTGCCATCGGTACTTAGTGAAGAGGAAATTTCAAGAATATTTTCAGTTACCACGAATTTGAAGCACAAGGCCATTCTTGCCACGATTTATGCTTGTGGCTTAAGGCTCTCCGAGCTTTTAAACCTAAGAATCAGCGACATTCAAAGCGACAGGCACATGCTATTAATAAGAAATGCAAAGGGAAACAAGGACAGACAAACAGTTCTTTCCGAGAGCACGTTAGCGCTATTAAGAAAGTATTACCTGATGTTCAAACCTAAGGAATACCTATTTGAGGGTCAGAATGGAGGCAGGTATAG
This sequence comes from Chryseolinea sp., assembly GCA_036374515.1. Taxonomy (GTDB): domain Bacteria; phylum Bacteroidota; class Bacteroidia; order Cytophagales; family Cyclobacteriaceae; genus Chryseolinea. The sequence continues at coordinate 4,417 of DASUTP010000588.1, forward strand.
CAGCAAAAGCGTTCAAAACATAGTTAAACATGCGTTATTTTTGGCGAACATAAAGCGACCGGCGTCTACCCACACTCTTCGCCATTCATTTGCCACACATCTTCTTGAAAATGGGACAGATTTGCGGTATATCCAAACCTTGTTGGGTCATAGTTCCCCAAAAACGACCGAGATATATGCCCATGTATCTACAAAAGGCTTGCGGGATGTTGTGAGTCCGATAGAAAAGTTGAAAATTGAATTTTGAAGGTATGGACACAAAAGGAAAATATACGCAATACGCTTATCCTCTATAGGAATATACGCAATGCGTATATTAAATTGTTGTAGGCAACCCATTCGTCCCAAAGGTTAGAAGA
>DASUTP010000589.1:0-37890 GCA_036374515.1 Chryseolinea sp.
GAGGGGCAGCAGCGAACGGAAACGAGCGCTGCAAATGTACTTAGATTGTAGTCGGCGCTTAGCCTTCCCCGTTGCACATCATGGAAATTTGCCGAACATCAGTTGGGCAGTTTGCTGAGGATCTTCTTGTCAATGTAGAACGTTCCAAAGGGAAGTACTGATGAAGCCATTACCATGAATAGTCTCCCAAAATTCCATTTCTGCAGAATGCTGATCGTCAACGTCGACGCGACAAACGCTAAAAACAAAACTCCATGTATCATGCCAATGGCTTGGGTGGCTTCAGGGATATTCAACATATACTTCACCGGCATCGCCACGAAAACGAGAAGCAAGAGCGAACATCCTTCCAGAAATGCAATGATCCGCAAACGACCTATGCCAGATTTAAATAAATCGCCCATAATTTTTCAAAGCGCCAAAAATAAGCGCAGAACCTTGAATACACAATTTCCGTCGCGGAAGAAATTAGTACCACCCCCACATAGTCTTTCTTGTTCCTTGCTGCCATTCTGATATATTCGCAATTCAATTGCTCCAATATGTCATCAATCAAAAATAAAATAGTTCTTATCACCGGAGGAAGCAAAGGCATCGGTTTCGGGATCGCGGAAGCGCTTATCAGGGAAGGCGCTAAGGTTGCTGTTACAAGCAGATCACAAAAGGCGGCAGACGAGGCCGCCAGCCGCCTAAATGGGATGGGCAATGGTGAGGCCCTTGGCATAGCGGCCGACGTGAGGGATTCCAGGGCGCAACAAAAAGCGGTCGACGTCGTGGTGAAACAGTGGGGAAAACTTGATGTCATGATCGCCAACGCCGGACTGGGACATTTTGGAAATATTGAAACCCTGACCGAAGATCAATGGAATGAAACCATCGATACAAATTTGACAGGCGTCTTTTACAGTATTAAAGCCTCTCTTCCCGAACTGAAGAAATCCAAGGGATATATTATTACCATGGCAAGTCTGGCCGGCACAAATTTCTTCGCGGGCGCAAGTGCCTATAATGCAAGCAAGTTTGGGCTGGTCGGCTTCACCCAGGCGGCAATGCTGGACCTGCGAAGTCATGGAATAAAAGTTACTACAATTATGCCGGGGTCGGTCGCTACGGAGTTTAGTTCTGACCCAAAAGGTGATGAGTCCTGGAAGATTCAGCCGGAAGACATTGGGCAAATGGTAGTGGATTTGTTAAAGATGCACCCCCGGACGCTGCCGAGCAAAATTGAAGTGAGACCTAGCATTCCAAAATAGACCTTATCCGTTTTTATGAAAATCTTGCAGCGCTATGCCTTCGTGATATCCTTAATGGCAATCTCTTGTCTTGCCTACCCCCAGGGTTCTGACGTGAAATGGAAGAATGTGAAGGTCCTCCTCTATACGAAAAACGGAAAGGGTTATGTCCACGAAAATATTGAAAGTTCTGTAAAGGGCATTCAAAAGCTTGCGCAGGAAAAAGGTTTTACTGTGGTCACTTCTGAGGATCCTTCCGTCTTTACGGCCGATAATCTTAAGCAGTACACGTTCCTTTTATTTTCGAATACCAACAATGACGTCTTCGATACGAATGAACAACGTTTGGCATTCCGCAGGTATATCGAGTCCGGCGGGGGGTTCGTGGGTCTGCATTCTGCCCTTGGAACGGAGCGAAATTGGACCTGGTTCAAGATGATGTTAGGCGGGTCATTTGCATGGCATCCAAAATTTCAACCGTTAACGCTGAAGGTTATTGATGCATCACATGCTACGGCGAAGGGCTTGCCAGAAAGCTGGACGAAAGAAGATGAATGTTACTTCCTTAAAGAAATGTATCCGGGCATAAAAGTCGTTCTCGCGCATGACCTCACAAGCCTAAGAAAGGAGGATGAAGAAAAAGTGAAAGCGGCGGCCGGTTTCTTTAATCGATATTATCCAGCCGCATGGTATCAGCATTACGATGGTGGAACGATTTGGATAACAACACTCGGTCACGATAAAAAAGATTACGAAGACAATACTTACCTCAATCACATTTTTCAAGGGATGCAGTTCGTGGCAAGTCATGCTATGAAAAAGACCGGTGCCAACCCCTACGCGAAAGACATTGAAGAACCAATAAAATAGTGTTGGAGCTACTTGGCGAAAAGGATTTCCTTAGTTTTCAGAATCATGAAAGCACGAAGGGTCAAAGGCTCGAAGGGTGATAAAGTTTGTTCTATGCGTGGTTGTGGGTTTACAGAATAAATCTTTTAATGCCGTCGCGTATGAGAGCGACATCGAAGTTGATCAGATAGCCCAATCTCAGTCCTGTTAATTTTAGATGGCTCATGACTTGTGCGGCCCATACCGGATTAATGGTTTCGACTGCCTTAATTTCAACAATCACCCTACTATCGATCAATAAATCGAGCCTTAGGCCTTCTTCAAAGGTTAGCTCGTCGTAGCGAATGGGAATCCCGATCTGTCGGGCTACGCCGAAGCCGGCCTTTCGCAGCTCATGAGCGATGCAAGCTTCATAAATTCTTTCAAGTAAGCCGGGCCCAAGTTGTTTATGGACAGCGAAGGCCGCGTTTACGACAGCTTTACCAATCTGTTCTTCTTGTTCTAAAAGTTTCTCATACATTTTCACGTTATGCGAAAATAACGTTGGCTTCTGCTAACTGAAAATGTTAACAAAGAAGAATTCCTGATTTTTTGAATCTTGTGCTTTCTAAATAGAAGCTGATTGTCGTTTTGCGCCGGGCTTGATACTGGTAAGGTCCGCAATTTTTATGGCCTGGCCAGTCTCACAACTTTTACGCGCGGCAATGCCAACAAGGATAGAGAGTGCTCCATCACGAACATTAGCCGCCTGGTTTAACGGATCCTCTTTTACACCGCCAAATATTTTATCCTTTAAAAGCTTATCTCCTCCCCCATGTCCAGAGGTTCCTTCGGGAATGCGGATAAACTCGCGCGCGCCGAAGTTTTGTGTGAGTACGATCTCATCATAGTCGCGCTTTTCAATGGGGTTGCTCTCTTCGATCCAAACATCGATCCTTCCCTTCGTACCGTTAAATGCAATGCGATAGCCCTCATAAGGCGAATATGTCGTTAACGAGTAGGCTACCTGAACACCGTTTGCGTATTTGATGGTGGCAGCCATTTTATCATAAATGTTTATATCTTCCTTCCAGACACATCCGTCGCGCAAGTATCCATCGTGCTTTTCATTATCCACATACAGCATCATATTGGTCTTATTCTTGGTGATATCGTAGTAGAATTTGCACTTGTCCTTGTGGGGACACGGACGGCAATGAGTATGACGGAAACTATTGTTCTTACCATAAAAATTTAACGCTCCTGAAGCATATACTTCTTCCGGATCTGATTCAAGCCACCAGTTCAAGAGATCAAAATGGTGAGTAGCCTTGTGCACCCACAACGTTCCTCCCTTTTCCTTCAGTCTGTGCCAACGTCTGAAGTAATCTGCGCCATGACTGGTGTCGAGATACCAATGAAAGTCAACTGACGTCAGGTCGCCTATGGAACCATTGCGAAGCAGTTCATAGATCTTTGCACGATGGGGAGAGTATCTATAATTGAACGTAACAGTGACCTTCTTTCCTGTTTTCTTTTCAGCTTCAAGAATTGCCTCACATTTTTGTTCATCGGTAGTCATCGGCTTTTCGGTGATGATATTTGCTCCCATCTCCATGCCTTTGATAATGAACTCATGGTGGGTCGAGTCAACCGTAGTGACGATCAATGTATCCGGTTTTATTTCGTTCATCATCTTTTCGAAATCCGTAAATGTCGGACAGGTAAAGCCGGTCGACTTCTTAAAAGATTCGAGTCTGCCGGGATTTATATCGCAAAGTCCAACAAATTCAACTTTGTCGCTGTAAGCTTCCAGCACGCTTTTAGACCACATGCCCAGTGCACGGATTCCGGTGCCCACGATGGCAATTCTTTTTTTCTTGTCCGCAGTATTCCACGCTGCTGCTGTCGAACCGAGGGGATTTACCATCATCGCTCCTGCCAGTGCTCCAGTGGTGGCTATAAAGTTTCTTCGTGTTACATTTTCTGTGGTTTTCATGATGTTAATTTTAGGGCTTGTAATTTGACGAAAGTGCGCAATCGATTGCGCAATATAAAACGAATTTACACAAAGGGTCAAGAACTTCTTTTGCCTTCGAGTTATTTAGAGACAATAAAAATAAGGTGACTGTGAACCGGCCGTTCCGACCTTAGGAGAATGGAGGCAAAGCCTATATAATTTCACCAAGTAGGTGAAACGCGTGATCAACCCATCACGGCTTAACCGGCTATTCAGACCTTAGGCTTTTTACGGGATTCAAGAGCGCGGCCCTGATTGCCTGATAGCTCACGGTCAAGACGGTTATGATCAACGCGCCCATGCATGACAGCAGCAATATCCATCCAGAAATTGTTGTGCGGTATACGTAACCCTCAAGCCATGAGTTCATGATATAAAACGCTGTTGGCGCGGATATCGTGCTGGCAATCAGTACTAACCCGATAAAGTCCTTTGAGAGCATACGCCAGACGTTGACGACAGAAGCGCCTAAAACTTTCCTGATTCCAATCTCTTTCGTACGTTGTTCAGCGACGAAGGAGGCAAGGCCGAACAAGCCAAGGCAGCTGATTATAATAGCAAGGACGGTAAAAACGGCGGCAAGAGTACCGATCCTTTCCTCTGCCCGAAACTTTGCAGCGTAATCTTCGTCTGCGAACGTATAGTCAAAGGGTGATGACGGCACAATGGCTTTAAAAACCCTTTGTATTTCCGATAGGGCCCGCTGCAAACTGACGTTCGGATTGACCCTGATATACAGGTTGCTGGGATTGTCCTCCGTAAGGAAAATTATGGAGGGATCGGTTGGTTCAAATGGGGATCCTTTCACCATATCTTTTACCACACCGAGGATCTTGTACGTACCTCGATCCATATCGCCTGGTTTCCAGACCAATGACTCGCCAATTGGATTTTCCAATCCCAGGATGTTGAGCGCTGATTCATTGATGATGATGCCAGACAAATCGCTTGTGATCTCCCTTGAAAAATCCCGTCCCTGGATGAATTCCAACCCCACAGTTTTTCCATATTCATGTGTAACGAAGATCGTGTTAAAAGAACCATCGTATTTTCTGTCCCGCCAGGAAAATCCGCCATTCCACCCGAGCGTGCTCGTGATAGCGTAGTTGGCCTCAGCCATCTCCTCGACGACCCCCGTTCTCTTTAACTCGTTCCTTAGTACCTGATACCTCGTTTTAAATTCGGGTGACCTCGGATGAATTGAAATCAGGCCCTCGCGGGCGTATCCAACCGGCCTGTCCTTAGCGAACTGGATCTGACGGTATATTACAATAGTTCCAATGATCAGAGAAATAGACACCGTAAACTGAAGTGTCACGAGGAAACTCCGAGGAAGCGATGCGTGACGTCCCGCCTTAAAGGTACCTTTCAAAACTTTCACGGGATTAAACGAAGACAGGTATAACGCAGGATAAATTCCGGCAACGAGCCCAGTGACAATGGGAAACAATAATACAATGGCCCAAAAGCTCAGATTGGTCCACGGGACTTGCATATCCTTATCTGAAATTTCGTTAAACAACGGCAGGGCCAGTCGCACAATGACTATCGCGACGATAAACGAAAGCAGAGCCACAAGTAACGACTCTCCAAAAAACTGTTGTATCAGCTGCCTTCTTAAAGACCCGATAGATTTTCGGATTCCTACCTCCCGAGCCCGCTGTCCCGAACGGGCCGTGCTCAGGTTCATGAAATTTATGCAAGCAAGGATCAGAACAAATGCACCCAAAAATCCAAATGACCACACCAACCTCATCTGTTTGCTCGTGACGGTCTTTCCATCCTTGAATTCGGAATTTAAATGCCAATGCCGCATCGGGTGTATAAAAAGCCGGGGATTTGTATCTCTTGTTTCCTGATTAACGTGTGGCAACATGGCATCTTTGATAATTTGGGAAACCTCCTGAAAAGCGCTTTCATGCCTGACCTGTACATACACCGTCATATTATAGTTATCCCAGGCACTTAATTTGTCGGGGCCGCCCTGATATAAATCTAAGGGCGCAAAAAAAGTCGCTTCGTACAATTCAGAGTTTTTTGGCAGATCTTCGTAAACACCCGTCACCTTAAGCTCAGTCGCACCGTCCATAGTTATGATCTTGTTAACGGCCTCATCATTTCCAAAAAGCTTCCTTGCCAACGATTGGGAGACGATGATGGACTTCATATCTCCAAGTGCATTTCTGCTGTCGCCTGATAACATTTTCAGACCAAACATTTCTATCCCCGCAGGTTGCATAAAATATCCTCCCTGCGTCATTCTGTTTTCCCCTATGGAAAGTACCCGCTTCTCTATGCGCTGCCGTATCATCACGACGTTCCTGAATTGAGCGCCGTACTCCGCGCGGAGCAAAGAGCCAAGCCCCACAACGTGGGCCGTGCTGGCCTCAATTTCCCCACCCCAACTATTGAGTCGATAAACTTTTCCAATGGTGCTGTAATTTTTGTGGTATCTATTAAATGCCAGCTCATCCAGCATCCAGAAACTAATGAGCAAGGCCACCGCCATGCCCATGGCCAGTCCACCGATATTGATCAAAGAGTAGCCTTTGTTCTTCAAAAGATTTCTCCATCCGATTTTAAAATAGCTTCTAAACATCGCATAATTATTTGTGTGCACTGTATTAAAATTCTTTATAGCAAATGGTCGCAGGTATTGTGAAACTTCAATCCAGTAGTTCAGTTTCGCATATAACGGACTTCTTGACCTCAATGTCGAATAGAATTTTTCATCCAGATCCCCCAAGACCTCTTCGGCAAGATCATTCCTGAGGAAAGTAAGCAACACTTTCTTCGCAAGGCGGGGCGGTTTGTTAGTATTATGCTTCATTCCATTCGATTAAAAAAACTCATTCGGATCGCAGGTTTTTCACAGGATTCATCCCAGCAGCTTTGATACTTTGCAAACTCACGGTCAATAAAGCGATTCCGATCGCCGAAGCCCCCGCGACAACAAATACCCACCACCCGATCTCTATACGATAAGCAAAATCCTGCAACCAGTTATCCGCGAAGAAATACGCGATCGGTAGCGCCAGGGCAATGGCCATGATGATCAGCCGGACAAAATTTCCGGAAAGCAAACTGACAATATTGATCAGGGATGCACCGAGAATTTTACGTATGCTGATCTCTTTGGATCGTTGCCTTACCATGTACGCAGATAACCCGAACAAACCCAGGCACGCGAGAACGATTGCAATACCTGCAAATAGGTTCATCACGACTCCCAACTGCAGTTCCGCCCTGTACATTTCTTCATAATCCTCATCGAGGAATCTATAATCAAATGGCATGTAGGGTATCAGTTGCTTCCACGTACTTTCGACAAATGAAATGGTTCCCTCAAGATCATCGCCGCTTACCTTTACCAGGAGAAGGCGGGCTCTCACTTCTGAGAACAGTACTAATGGCCGTATTGCCTGATGCAACGATTCAAAATGAAAATCACGGACTACGCCTTTTACAATTCCTGCCCGTTCGCCCACATACATCCGTTGCCCTACCGCCGAGTCCGGCGGCCATCCTAACTGCTTCGCAGCGCTCTCATTCAAAATAAAATGATAGAAGCGTTCGCTTGTATTTTCGGTCGATACGTCTTTCATATCTTGCTCCGTGAGATCCTCGCCGTACAGCAGTTCCAGACCTGTCGTAGTCAGATATTCTTCATCAATTGGATTTGCGGTCACAGCTATTTGCTCGCTTTCCGCCATCATATCGGAACGCATGTTGTAGCCGCCTTCGATTTTAACGGGAGTGCTATTCGTATTAGTAACCCCTATAATGCGTCGATTGGCTTTCAGTTGCTGCTTTAGAACGGCAATTTCTTTCAACATCTCCCGATTTGTCTGCAAGACCAGTGTATGCTCACGGTCGTAGCCGAGTTTTTTATAACGGATAAAATGAAGTTGTTTTTGAATGATTATGGTGGATGCAATAAGGAACGCGGAAATTGCAAACTGAAAAACGATTAGTGAATGCCGCACCCAGGTACCTGATTTCGAATTTCCAAACACGCCTTTCAGCACTTTTACCGGCTGAAGTCCGGTTAGGATCAAGGCTGGATAGCAGCCGGCAAGAAAGCTCACGACGACACTGATAAGAACAGCGGCAAGTATGAAGGGCAGCGAGAATAGGTCATACAGGGTCAGCGTTCGCTCTGACAACACACTAAAATATGGCAAGGCAACCGTTGCTATCCCGAAACTCAGTATAGTCGACGCCATGAAGACGACACCGGATTCACCAATGAACTGCCAGAATAGTTGACGTTTAACCGCACCAACTACCTTGCGTACTCCCACCTCTCTTGCCCGCTCAATGGAACGGGCCGTGCTCAGGTTGATGTACGTAAAACAAACAATGACAAGAATTAAAGTTGCAACAACAGAAAGAATATACAGGTACGTGATGCTGTTAGTTGGAACAAAACCAGAGTAATCAGAATATAGATGTATTCTGGGAAACGACTCCAGCCAAAAGTCAACGAACGCTCCAGAACCTTCCATCTCTTTTTTCATAAACGAAGAAATCTTCTCCTGTAACGCTGCTATCGCCGATGCCTCCGTCAACAATAAAAAAGTGGTATAGTTGGCATCCCAGTACGTCAGCTCCTGATTGACGCCTAAAGAGGAAAAAGAAGCAAGAAAATCAAATCGGATCTGGGAATTCCTCGGATAATCCTCCATAACGCCGGTCACTTCATAGGGTGTATTTTTGGGACCGATTACCAAAATTTTGCCTAACGGGCTTTCATTGACGAAGTATTTTTTGGCTGCCGATCTTGTCAACACAACTTTATTCGGTCCGTGGAGAGCGTTTGCGGGATTGCCTTCTATAAAGTGATACGTGAACACATCAAAGAATGACGAGTCCGCAAACATAAAATTGGGTTCGCTTATCATTTTATCTCCATTCCGGACAACCCTTTCGCGATTGGTCATTCTTACGCTTTTTTCAACTTCGGGAAACGTCCGCGCAAGTACAGGAGCGACCTTCGTGCTGGTAAAATTTCCCTTTTTCTTTTCAGGGCTGCCGTCAAATGCATATTCCATGATTACCCGGACAATACGATCCCCATTTAACTGGAACTTGTCATAACTAAATTCATGCTGAATGTATAAGCCTATCAATAAGCAAGAGCTTAATCCAACGCTTAACCCGAAAATGTTTATGGAGGACAAAACTTTATTCTTCCACAAGCTGCGAACCGCTACTTTGACATTGCTTCTAAACATACCATTGTGATTAAAGTGATAAAACGCCAGTCGTCGCATAGCGAACGGCCTTAGGTAATTAAAGACCTGGCTCCAATAGTTACGTTGCGCGCTAACTAATGTTTTTGTTCTGCGTGTAACCTCGAATTTTTCCTCGAGGTCTCCCATAACTTCCTCGGCAAGATCAGCTCTGAGAAAGCTTTGGAGAAACTTTCTAGCAAGTGTTGGCGGTAGAATCCTCTTTTCTTTCATGTATTTACTTTGCACTCATCTCTAAATTCTTGCCTTGCTCATAACACAAAACTAGCCACCAAATTTTGCCGGGCCGTTCTTAATGTCTGACCCACCACCATTTATTCCGACCTCAGACTTTTCACCGGGTTTATCAAAGCAGCCCTAACAGCCTGCAAGCTCACGGTTAATAGTGTGATCGACAACGCTAAGGCTACTGTTAATGGAAATATCCACCAGGACATTACGGTCCGGTACTCATATTGCGAAAGCCACTCATTCAAATAATAGTATGATAGAGGGATCGCGATGATGCATGAAATCAACACCAGCAATACAAAATCCTTGCAAAGCATTCCCCATACCTGGTAGCCCGATGCTCCAGCAATTTTCCTGATACCAATTTCCTTCCCCCGTTGCTCTGCAACAAAGGAAGCAAGACCAAAAAGTCCAAAACAGCTGATCGATATCGCCAATCCTGCAAAAATTGAGGCCAATTGTCCGACACGGACCTCACTATGAAACTTTCTGGCGTACTCTTCATCTGCGAAATGATAATCGAACGGCATGCTAGGAACATGGGCCCTAAAAACAGCTTCAATCTTCGGAAGCGCTTGATGAATGTTTTGTTCGGGATTGATCTTTAAGGAAACAACATTGCCGGGCCAGCCCAAAGGGAAATAAATCGCCTGGCGGGTAGACTGATAAGGAGACCCATTGATCATATCCTTGACGACGCCAAGGATGGTCCAACTCTGATTTTCCCGGCGAACGATTTCGCCGACCGGCCTATCCATACCCATGTATTTCGCGGCCGACTCATTTATTATTATGCCATTTCGGTCACTGGCAATATCTCTTGAAAAATCGCGACCAGCTACTAACTGCCAACCTAAGGTTTTACCATATTCAGGGCTGACCCATTCTGTATCAAAATTGTCAGAAAAGCCCGGCTTCTTGCCCTTCCAGTCCATGCCTCCGAGATTGGTTCCCTTCTTTACAATCGAGTTGTTTGATTCGGCAATGTCCAATATTGCTCCCGCAGATATCAGTTGATTCCGCACCACTTCAAAATGGTCATGAATCTCATTGGTTCTCATATTAACAAAGATCAGCCCTTCGCGGCTGTACCCCACAGGCCTGTCCTTTGCATGCTGAATCTGCTGATAGACTATTACCGTCCCGACAATTAACGTTATGGATACTGTAAATTGAAGGACAACCAATGCTTTCCTGGGCACGGAGGCAAAACGCCCGGCCCGAAAAGTTCCCTTGAGAACTTTTACGGCTGAAAACGAGGACAAGTATAGCGCTGGGTAACTGCCGGCAACAATCCCCGTGACCAGGACAAATCCGATACATGAGATCCAGAACAGGGAGCTTGACCATGGAAAGGATATTTCTTTATCCGAAATTCCGTTAAACCAAGGAAGCGCCAGCATTACCATTCCCAGGGAAAAAACGAAGCCAATCATAACTACTAGGAGCGATTCAGCAAAAAATTGTCTTATCAATTGTCCGCGTAAAGATCCGATTGCCTTGCGCACGCCGACTTCTCTTGCGCGCCGCTCCGACCGCGCCGTGCTGAGGTTCATAAAATTTATACAGGCCAGCGATAGGACAAACACTCCGATGATCCCAAAAAGCCATACAAAACGAATTTGGCCCCCGCTACTGATACCGTCCTTAAAATCGTTGTACAGATGCCACTTACTCATTGGGTGAAGAAAGTTCTCAAACTTGTGAACCCTCTCCTCCGGCCGTACACGTTCCTGAATTGTATTGATAACTTTTAAGGATACCAGATCCATATCCCTGTCGCGGGGAATTTGAACAAAAATGTGCACGACACCGGAACTCCATGCATTCTCGAAGCCCTTGAGCCACTCGTTCATGGCAAAATAAAGGTCCCACGATGCGATAAAAGCAACATCCTTAAACTCAGAGTTCTTTGGCAGGTCCTCATAAACGCCAGTTACTTTTACATCGGCCTTGTTATCTATCTTCAAAATTTTATTAATGGGATCTTCATCACCGAACATTGTCCGCGCAAGAGATTCTGAAATCATGATCGAATGAACGTCGTGCAGTCCGTCGGGGGTGCCACCTTTCATGCGGAGCGTCAGCATCTTGCCGGCGTCTGCCTGCATAAACCGGCCCGACTTGGTAAACTTCAGCTCACCATTTGCCACAATGTGAGCGGAAGCAGGGCTCGACATCACCACATGCTCAAAATCATCCTTATATTGCTCTAGTAACGCAGGGGCTAATGGCAACGGCATTGAATGGGACCAGCCAATGTCATTATTCATCGTGATCCGATACATAACTTTTGCAATCCGATCATAATTTTTATGATACTTGTTAAAAGCCAGTTCATCATAAATCCACAACCCGATGAGCATGGCGACAGCCATACCGGCCGCCAGTCCTCCGATATTGATAAAGGAATAACCTTTTTGCTTAAAAAGGTTTCTCCATCCGATTTTGAAATAGCTTTGAAACATTGTGATATTGTTTGATGACAATTTGAATTTTCTTATTGCAAAAGGCCGGATGTACTGAAACACCTGACTCCAATAGCCGAGCTTCGCGTTTAAAGGCGATTCCTTGTTTAGCGTCGTATAGAACTTTTGCTCAAGGTCGCCAAGCACTTCTTCTTCGAGGTCGTCCCGGAGAAATGAGAGCAAAAGCCTCCTGGCAAGTTTCGGTGGTTTAGAGTTCCTGGCGTCCACGCAAATAATCGTTATTCCGACCGCAGACCTTCTACCGGGCTGGCGAGCGCCGCCTTGATGGTCTGATAGCTGATTGTTAAAAGCGCTATAACAACTGCCAGCCCACCCGAAATAAGGAATAGACCCACGGTAATATCCGTTTTGTATACATAGCTTTCGAGCCACCTCTCTGTCAAATACCATGCAATAGGAACAGCCATTACAAACGACAGCACAACAAGACCCACAAAGTTCTGCGTTAGCAACCGGAAAATACCTTTCACCGATGCACCCAATACCAGCCGTATACTGATTTCCCTCGCACGCTGCTCCACCATAAATGCGGACAGTGCAGAAAGGCCAAGGCAAGCAACAATAATCGCTAAAGCCGAAAAGCTTATAAGTATGCGACCCATTCGCTGGATGTCCATATACATCATCTCAAAACTATCGTCCATAAAACTATAGCGTATGGGTTGGTGCGGCGAAAGCTTCTTCCATACATCTTCGATCGAAGTCAGCAAGTCTTTCAGGTCTGCAGTCTGGAACCTTATTGAAGCTGTGTTGGAGTTGTAGCCAATCGACATACAGAGTGGTTTGATTTCCTCTTTCATGGTCTCGAAATGAAAATCCTCCACGACACCTATAACCAAAAGGGGTTCTCTGCCGCTTGTGATCTTTTTACCGATGGCGTCGCCTTGAAAAAGTTCTTGTGACATTTTTTGATTGATGATGGCTGCTTTTGAATCCGACGCCACTTTTATGGAAAAGTCACGCCCTTCTACGAGCTTAATGCCCATGGTTTTTATGTAATCATGGTCCACCCGCCAAAACTGGCCGCCGACAGCTTCATCAGTTGTTACCTTACCCTCTTTAAAAAATCCGTTGCCGTTCCGCTTGGTTCCTGCGATGGGCAGGTAATCGGCATAGGAAACATGCTCTACGTTTGGCAACGCCAAAAGTTCGTTCTTAAATGTTTCCGCCTGCTTTTTTAATGAGTTTGTCCCGTGTATTAACAGCACCTGGTCCTTTTCAAAACCGACTTTTCTATTTAAAATGTAGTCCATCTGCCGGTAGATTACCATCGTGCCGACAATCAGGACAATTGAGGTCGTAAACTGAAATACAACCAAAACACTCCTTAAAGATGAACTCCCGCTGCCTTTCCGGAGGGCGCCTTTAAGAACTTGAATCGGTTGAAAACCGGATAGATAGAATGCCGGATAAAGTCCTGCTAATATGCCAACGGCGATGAGCCCGCCAAAAATAATAGGAAATAATTGCCAGTCGTTCCATGGAAACTCAATTGATTTTCCGGCGAGAGCATTGAAATGCGGCAACAGTATCAAAGTCAGGGCCAGGGCAATAACAAACGACAAAAAACTAAACAATAGGGATTCCGTTAGAAATTGTCGTACCAGATTTCCCCGGACAGATCCCACCACTTTCCGCAATCCTACTTCTTTTGCCCGGTTGGCTGACTTCGCGGTCGACAGATTTATGAAATTGATGATCGCAATCAGAAGAATGAACATCGCGATGCCGCCGAACAGCCACACGTAACGCATGCTACTTCTTGGAGCTATGTCATATATTCCGTCCGACTTCAAATGAATGTCATAAATCGGCTGAAGCTCGAATCGAATGGTATTTGCAACCTTCTCAGCATCCACTCTTCCACGGCTGACCCACTCCGGAAGGTTATACTTTTTAACCATCGACACGATTTTTTTCTCAAACTCCCGCGGATCGGTACCAGGGCGAAGCAGAACATAGGTTGGATAATTCGTTGCCCACCAAAAGTCCTTCTCGCCCTTCCAGAACTCGCGTTCGCTCAACGTGATGAGAAAGTCGTACTGAAGGTGACTATTTGAAGGGAAGTCGCGCATTACGCCACCGACTTTATAGGTCCTCGTGTCATCATTGTTCAACACCATCAATTTGCCGACGGGATTCTCGTTCGGAAAATATTTGTCTGCCTTTCGTTTTGAAATAACAATCGTGTTAGGTTCAGCGAGCGCATGTTCGGTCGAGCCGTGGAGCATTGGTATCTCAAGAATCTCAAGTAGCTCCTGATCCATGTATACAAAGCCTTCTTCAAAGTAATTCTCGACTTGATCGATGCGCCTGATCTCGTTGTTACCAGCACCAAAAAGTTCGCTGGCATTTAACCGACCGGCTTTTTCAACCTCGGGAAAATCATCTTTTAGGGTATGAGCAAAAGGAGACTCGAACCAAACCTCTCTTTCATACCCTTCGCCGAAATCGCCGCTTTTTATCACCCGGTAGATCCGATCGGTCTTGACGTAGTGCCTATCATAACTCGTTTCATCGCGTATGAATAATGCGATAAGCAAACAGCTGGCAATGCCCAATGCAAATCCACCTATCTTGATTACCGAGTACATCTTTTGCCTTGATAAATTTCTCCATCCTATCGTAAAATAACTTTTGTACATATCGCAATGGTTGACGGGTAGTTGATGAACCTTTTTCAATGCAAATGGCCGCGCATAATTCACGACCTCAAGCCAGTAATTCAGTTTCGCTTTAAAAATCGATTTATTTTTGGATGTCTGACGAAATCTTTCCTCCAGGTCACCGAGCACTTCGTCCGATAACTCCTCTCTGAGAAACGACAACAACAGCCGCTGCGCGACCTTAGGTGGATGTTGTTTCTTTTGACCCATCTGCCCGTTAAATTTGATAATTTAATTTCCCGGCAAAGGCGGGATACTGCTCCCACAGTGCCATTTTAAAGTCCCTTGCATCTTTCAGCACACGCTTACCCAATGCAGTGATAGTAAAGATGCGCTTTCGCCTGCCCCCACGTTCAGCGGTCGCTTTGCCCATTTCGGATTTGAGAAAGCCCTTGTTTTCGAGGCGGTCAAGCGTAGAGTGGGTTGCTCCTATCGAGACCGCCCTGCCGGTTTGCCTTTCAAATTCTTCCGCGATCTTAAAAGCATAGGCCTCCTCCCCGAGGATGCCCACCAGCAATAAAATCACTTCTTCAAATTCACCGAGTCTGGTTTCCTTCATACTGCAAAATGTTGACGTGTTGAATTTTTGAACCGCTGAAGTTCACGTGAACTCCGGAAGCGCGTCCTATTTGTTACTAAATTGTAGATCAAATATACAAGACTTTTTTATATGTTCTGCTTTTTAGTAACAAATACCGGCGATGTTGTTAAAGGTTGCACGTGCTGAAAAAAAACTTAAGCCCTCAGCGTACGCTTTGCGGGTTGCTATGCAAAAACGTTACGCTGAATGCTTGAAAACTTTCACCGGTATTGATCAATTATTTTTATCGAAACCCAGAAGATCTCACCACTTCGGGAGAAAAAAAGAAATTTTTGGTCATGGGTCACGAAGGGGCAAAACTCATAAGCTTCTGTGCTGATGGACTCCATGAGTTTGGAAGGCATCCAGTCGCCCTTTGCATTTTTAAAGCTAATATAAAGATCACCCTTGCCCTTATTATTTGGTCGCTCTGAGCAATAGATGATATACGTTTCATCGGGAGAAATATAGACGTCGCCCTCATAATGCTCGGTATTAATTGCACCGCTCAATTTCCTGGAGGGCTGAAACTGGCCATCAATTAATTCAGCGGAACGGATATCAAAATTCTTGTCATTGCTGGCAGTGGTACCGCCATTGGAAGCAAAATACATTGTTCCTCTATTCGTAAACGAGATATAATATTCATTTTTGTCGGTGTTGATTTCCGGCCCTGCGTTGACCGGCTCAGACCAGCCGGTTTTTGTACGCTCTATGAACCATATGTCGATGTCCTTTTTGTCTCCATTTCCGTTTAGTGCGCGATCCGAAATGAAGAAAAGTCTTCGGCCATCAGGCGAAAGCAATGGATCATTGTAGCCATACCGCTCATGCGTCATTAGTTTTTTCGGGGCGGTCCACGAATCGTTCTCAAGTGTCGCGAACCAGATCTCTGGCTTCTTATCAACCTCTGTAGCAAAATAGAATTCTTTACCATCAGGGGAAAACGTGGACCCGAATTCATATCGGTCTTTCAGGGAGACGAGACCCGGCGCAAATACCGTGGCCGTATTTCCAGGCTGAGGTTGGCCCAGATATTTTGACTGATCCTGCTTCTGCGCGTATGACACCAGGTGCACAGCAATCAAAAAAGACAAACAATTAAGGGTCACTTTCATAACGGTTTAGTAAGATCAGCACCAGGTTGCTAAAATCGCGCCATACGGAAATTATCCCTAAAACTACTTCCTATGGGGCGCAAACAAAATGCTGAATAATGCTATTGTCCGGGGATGAACTTCCGCGCCATATAACCGAACAGTGATGCAGATCAGTTAATATCCTGATTTTCCTCTAACTTTTTAATCATCGATTCCACGTTGCTTTTATTTCCCTCATCCGGAGCCTGAGGTAACGCCGCCTTCATATACGTTAATGCCTTCTTATAATCGCCGTTCGAAGAGTATGCCCGGCCCATACCCACATTTGTAGTAAATTGGTTGGGATATTTTTCATAGTTCATCTTGTAGACTTTCATAGCCTCAGCCGATTCTTTCATTCCCAGCAGTTGCCTTCCATAAAAGTGCACATCAAGCATTGTTCCCAATGGCAATGCTTCCTCCATTACCTTCTTGGCTTCAGCAACCCGGTTCATCTTCATCAAGACCGCGGCTTTTGTGCTCAAGGTGCGAAAATTTTTCTCTCCCATGATCCGGAAATAGATTGCCCTGTCCATCCAGGCCAACGCCTGTTCCAGTTCTGTGTTATTTTCTATGCACCAGTTTGCAGCCTGAATGTAATCATAATATGGCCGCGTAGTACGGAAGTCACGTTTGAACGCAGCAATCTGCAAAGCCTTAGTATCCGCCTCTATTCTAAATGGAATCATCCTTTTTTCCCAGGACATCGCGACAACCGCTGAACTTTCCGTTTGATCTATAAACTCGTATTTAAGCCACTCAACGCTTTTATCCAGCGTTATATTTCTTACCGGTACGCGCAGCGCATCTTCTGCCGAATCATAATAAAAGCTACCCCAGGAATTTGAAACCTTAGTAAAAATCAAGGTGCTTTCTTGCTCGCCTAAGGCGATAAAAAATCCATATGTGCCGGCCGCTAGATCCTTTCCTTCGATCTTTACAGGGTGAGAAAAGGACATTGTCGTGTTCTCATTTGCTCCGGCTCGCCATGGAGCAGCATAGCTTGTGCCGTGGCCTTGATCGACAAATCCATAGTGTGCCACGGGTGTGTTGTAGATTTTGCCTTCCCTGCCCTTCACCCCCGGCCTGCTGTAACCGATCACAATTTTAACAATCCCAATTTGTTCGGAAACAGACGCCTTCTTATTGCCGCCATCCGGCTCGGCGGTGAGTGGCATGATCTGCGCAAAACAAGGTATTGTCAGGAGAGAAACTGCGATGATGCGTAATATAGATTTCATAGAATTGAGGTTGGATACACCAAACTTATTTTAAAGTGCGATCACATGAAATACCACAAGACAGGTTAACTTTTCTAACAGAGTCCAAAGCGGGAGGTTGAAAGCTCTTCGTAGCAAAACGAAACGACTCCCTCTGCATTTTATCTCCCTGTCTTTCCCTCGGGATTTTTCTCAGCATTAAAAAAATTTAGCTTCACAAGCTACTTTAGAAACTGCAGGTATTTTTCTTTAAATTTTTAGCGCTGAAATCGCGGAACGTTCTGACGGATAAAGCATAGAAAGTGCGCACTGTCATAGCAACCAAATGGAGACACAGAGTCCAATCGCCAATGGTCCGCACCGGTTGCAGCAGCTTACGCTTACAATTGCTCGTGATTTACCCATCAATGCACATCATTTCGCGAATCAACTCACCCATGATCATGATGCCTTTGACAATTTCCCCGTTTGATGGATTTGAAAAATTCATACGAAGTGTATTTGCTCCAAGACCTGATCCCACATAAAAATTTTGGCCAGGCACAAACAGAACGTTTTGCAAGATTGCACGCTCCAGCAGTTTATGCGCATTCAACGTTTCCGGGAGTGTCACCCATATAAACATCCCGCCTTTTGGAATGGTCCACGTTACCTGCCCGGGAAAATATTGTTTCATGCAAGTCATCATCAACTCGGCCTGTTGTCTGTAGAAAGTTCGAATGGAATCAAGGTGATCTTCCAGCGGGTTATCAAGCAAGAACTGATAGATTATCCGTTGCGAGAGGTTGTTTGAATGGAGATCTGACGCCTGTTTGGCAATACCTAACTTCTTTAAAAATTCCTTCGGTCCCAGTGCCCAGCCCATCCGCATGCCTGGGGAAATTATCTTGGAAAATGAACCAAGAGAAATTGTTTTTTCAGGCATCATGGCGCAAAGGTCAGGCAGGTTATTTTCCTCGAAGAATATTTCTGCATACGGATTATCCTCTATCCAAACCGTTTCTGCGCTTTCACTGCACGCAGACATCGCTTCGCGGTGGTGAAGATCGTAAGTGTTCCCCGTAGGGTTTTGGAAGTTAGGAACACAATAGAAAATGGCGGGCTTCAATTTTTTCATGGTTGCGTTAAACTGACTTGTGTCAGGCCCACCTTCATCAATTTTGATGTGATGAAATGAGGGCTCATACAATGAGAACGCTTGTATCGCCCCAAGATATGAAGGGCCTTCAAGCAAGACGTTTCTGCCCTTATTGATAAATACCTTGCCGACCAGGTCCAGACCCTGTTGCGAGCCGTTCAACATTATTATTTCTTCCGGAACGATTTGCCTGCCGGTTTTCTTTGATTGCCAGTGCGCGATATAGTCCCGAAGTGGCATATACCCCTCCGTTATCCAATATTGAAGCGCCGCTGCGCCATCCCGGGTAAGCACCTTCTCTGCCGCCCGCGCAATCTTCTCCACAGGAAAAAAATTAGGATTGGGCAAGCCTCCAGCAAAAGAAATCATCTCAGGTTTGGAAGACACTTTCAGGATTTCCCGGATGAATGATTCGGGAATGTTTTTTATCCGGTCCGAAAAAGGGGTGGTGATAGTTATCATATTTTTAAGTTTGGTTTTGATTACAATAAAAAAGCCCGGCTTTGCGACCGGGCTTCATAAATTAAATTGTCAGAACAAAGCTATCCGGTCGAGGGGCATATTCTTGCCACAGCCACTGCCACAACTGCGATGATCACGCGTACCGATAGCGTTTGAATGCTACTCATATTTGGATTTATGTTCGATTTTTTTTTCTAAAACAAAGAACCCCGGCTTTAAGGCCAGGGTTCGAATTTCTTTTGAACAATATCAGGCCTTTCAGAGATGTTTTTTCACCGCTGCCACGACTGCCTGAAGAATTGTTGTGTTCATGGCTGTAAAACTGAAGATTTTACTTTTAATAAACAAGTGGGCGCAGTCCAATGTGCAAAAAATTATTCAGGTCATTTATTTTTCCGGCGGTAGTACCGCGTGAAATCAGATTGCTTCATGATTCCAATTGGACCTTCGTAAATTCCGCCCCTTCCCTGGCCGTCTTTCACGTATATCAGCAGGATGTTTACAGCCCCTCCGTTGAAAAGGTCCGAAGGGATCGTGTAAAATCTTGAACGATCGTGCCAATTCGTGGAGCCGATCCATTTCCCATTAAAATAAGTGTGATCGAAGTCGTCAATCTTTCCTAAAAGCAAAACCAGGTCTTCGCCCTCCAGTTCCTCCGGAATTACAAACTGCTTCCGATACCATCCGGTTCCGTCAAAGTTATTGTAACCCTGATGCTCCCATTCGCCCGGCACGGCAATTTTTGACCATTTGCTGTCAACGGGAGGTGTATGCTTGTCGGTACCAAGGAAAGCATTGTTGTCGTCATTCTTGTACGTCTTTGTTTCAATGGCGAAATCCCATATACCCCTAAGGTTGATGGTCAGGTCCTGATCATTTTCGTTAATAAAAATTCCGATATCGCCCGAAACGATTCCCCCGGATATTTCGGAGTCAAAGACGCGTACAGCCAGCAGGTTCTTGCCGTTAAAATTTATGTACTCCTTCGGCAGATAATAATTTCTGAAAGCGCTGTATGCTGTGTGATATCTCGGCGGAAACGTTCCCGAAAATCCAATTTTATGTCCGTTAAGGTAGACCTCGTCAACATCGTCAATGTATCCAAGAAACAGGCTGAAATCTAAATTTTTATCCAGTGCTGTGCCGTCAAAAGTCTTTCGATACCATGCATACCCATTGTATCCATTGAATCCCTCGTCCTCCCAATTGGAAGGAACATCAATGTTTTCCCACTCGCTATCAACGAATTTGGGGTCGGCCCATTTCTTATTGTCGCCGATGCTAAACTTCCAGTATCCACGCAGGTTGAGCACCTTTTCCCAATCTTCCTGGGCATTCGCTGCGGAGATCACTCCCAGCATGCAAACACTCAATACCAGGTTGACCATGCTCACATTTTTCTTCTTCACGCTTCTGATGTGTTAATTGTCAAAAAAATAGTAGGAAACCCAGTGTGGAAAATCGAAGTTTTCATCCCTGTATCTTCTCCAGAACTGTTTGTATTCGCTTCGCGGGATTATGGTTAGCGGACCTTCGTATATTCCTCCACGGCCCTGCTGATCGTAAACCCGGACAGCAATCACATTCTCCTGTCCGGCTCTTAACAAAGCATCAGGTATGGAATAATTCCGATATCGACTGTATTCATCGTCACTCGCCCACTTTCTGTTCATATTGCCGGTGCTTCCGACGAGGGTGCCATTGATATACACCTCATCCATGTCGTCGATCTTTCCGAGCAGCAGCATGAGATCGTCAACCTTAAAATCAGCAGGCAGCTTAAATTTCCTCCGATACCAGGCAAAGCCATCGTAAGTCTTAAACCCTTGCGACTCCCAATCGCTTGGCACTACAACATCTTCCCACGATGACTCATCTAAATTTTCCTTCGCCCATTCGTCATTGTCAAACAGGTGGAATTTCCATTTACCGAAAAGGTTAACGCTATTCTGCGAGTAATTGGGATAGTGATATATACCAACCGGCGACCCGATGATACCTCCTTCTCCCCCCTCGTCATAAACTCTGACGGCAATTACATTCTTGCCATTTTTGTTGATAAGCTCCGTGGGTATTGGATAGCGCCTGAAGTAATTATAGGCAGTGTAGTAGTCTGGCGGAAATCCACCGGTTGATCCGATCAACTTTCCATTAAAGTAAACCTCATCCACATCGTCTATCCGCCCCAGTTCAAGAAACAATTCGTCATTGCTTTCAACTTCAATTTCAATTGTTTTCCGGTACCATGCATAACCGTTGTAATTGCGAAACCCTTCGTCCTGCCACGAATCAGGAACGTAAATTTTTTCCCAGTCTGAATCGTCGTGCTCGGGCTTGGCGAATTTCTTATTGTCGCCAAGAATAAATTTCCAATAACCCTGCAGGTTTGCACGTCTGTCCCGCTCCTGGCAGCCGCCTTCAAGGGTGATCAAAAGCGTGGTAAGCAGAATTAACATGACAGATCGCGCGGAGGATAGTATTTTCATAAGTGATAGAATTAAAAGTTCGGGTTTCGCAGACACTAGTAAAAATACGGGTAGCGTTCCCGAAAGATGTCATCGGGGGGTAAAGAGATGTAAAAAGTTGTCATGAGGGTCGACCGCCTGTCGTTTTTCCGAACAAACTCTGGTGGCAAATGCAGTTCGTGTTATGGGAAGGTACCGTCGACAGGAGCGTTAAAATCATGTCAGCACGCACAAAGAGCTGGGGAGCGGGTCAAATTGAAAGACATGCGTTTATGCGCCCTTGTGCGTTAAGCCTTAATAGATCATCGTGTAGCCTGTCCCGTGTACGGTAAGGATGATCTTGGGAGCATTCGGGTCTTCCTCGATCTTATGCCTTAGCTTTACAATAAAATTGTCAACGGTTCGGGTGGTTGGCATTTCCTCATATCCCCAAACATTTTCCAATAAATCATTCCTGGAAATGATTTCGTTCTTTCTCCTAAATAAATATTTCAGGATGGCGTATTCCTTGTGCGACATTTTTACAACGCCATTGCTATCCTCAGCCGTGTAGGCATTGAAATTTAAAGTGAGCCTGCCGATTTTTACTTGCTCGTTTTCCTTGCCGGGAATATCCGCATTCCGGCGAAGAACAGCCTTGATCCTGGCTATCAATTCCCTGAGACTAAAAGGTTTCGTGATGTAATCATCCGCACCCAATTCCAGTCCAAGAATCTTGTCAATCTCTTCGCTTTTCGCTGTGAGCATTATAATGGGAACTGCTGTTCCTGCATCTCTCACTTTTTTGAGTACATCCAACCCCGACATTTCCGGCATCATAACATCCATTACAACCAGCGCATAGGCGTTTGCCAGGATCATGGATAATCCGGTTGCTCCATTGTCGGCGGCATCCACATCGTAGCCCTCGAACTCGAGATTGTCTTTGAGACCACGGCTCATGTTTGGCTCATCTTCGACGATTAAAATCTTGCGCTTCATTTACAATGGATCTTTTTTGATGGGGAAATATAGGCGAAATGTGCTCCCTTTTCCAGGTGAACTTTCCACTTTTATTTTGCCATGGTGGGCTTCCATTGTCTTTTTTACCAGCGTCAATCCAAGTCCCGAGCCTTTCGTATTGTGGATATCGCCTGTGGGTGCGCGATAAAACTGTTCAAATATTTCGTGCTGATATTTCTTGGCGATTCCGATTCCCTCGTCCTTAACTTCAACATAATTGAAATTTCCATCTCTTCCGGTTTTAACAAGAATATTCTTATTGTCCTGACTGTATTTCATGGCATTGTCAATAAGGTTGATAAATGCTTCGACAATGGCATTTCTATCACCCGAAATCATTTTAAGTTCATTGTCTTTGATCAATTCGCAGCTAAATCCCTTGTCCCGAAGGTGAAAGAAATAAGTCTTTAATACTTCGTCGACGAGTTCGTTCAGGTTAAGAGGTTTGGCTTCATACTTCTTTTTATTGGCTTGGATTTGTGAAAAGTTTAAGATACGGTTAACAATTCCTGAGAGCCGTGCCGCTTCCTTCGCGATCACACTTTGGTATTCTGACTTTTTTTCCTCCGAGACGCGGTTCATTTCCAATGTTTCGGCATACATACTGATCAGCGAGAGCGGTGTCCTGATTTCGTGAGACACATTTGAAACAAATTCCGACTTCGCTTGTGCCAGGGCCATTTCGCGCCTGATGTTTCGATAGAGGAACCAGATGCCAAGCGCCAGGATTGTTGCAAGCAACCCCAGAATGATGAGGCTTGTCACCATCCGGTCATGAACGAGATCATCGATGGTGGCACCCGTAAGGGAAATGCTCAGATAATATCCTGGCAGAAGCCAGAATGATTTTTTCTGAGATTCGTCGCCTTCCGGCAGGTTCCCCGGAGTACCTGATCCGTGGCTGGAATAGATCAGCTCATTCGTATCTCTTCGAAAAGCAGAAATTATAAATTTATCCTGGGCAATCGCCTGTAGTTTGGGGCCCAGGGTGTGCTCGATAAACTCCGGAAGGTCAATAATCATGGCTGCCAGCCTGTACGTTGGCGTGCCCTCGCTTAAAACAAAAAAAACGGGAACCCGCGTCGTGTTAACGGTGTCCATTAGCTCCATTTTGCGGAAGCCGGCGGCTTCATAGGCAATGAGTTGTTGAATGCGCTCCTGGTTATGCATGACAAGACTGTCCAGCCACTGCCGGGAAGTTTCGGCCTCGGCCTCATTGGTATTCAAACCGAAAACCTTCGAGGTTTTGTCAATATCGGTGCAATAGAGGTTGCGTACAGCGACGAATTGATTTAAAACAGCCGGAATACCTTTTACAGAATCGGCAACTTTCCGTTCCTCCATCAATGCAATGTTGAATCTGTTGCCCCAACTCCCGATTACATCATCTGAATATTGATTGATCGAATATAAAATCGCATCCAACTGATTCTCGTAAATTTCCCTTACAATTTTTTCATTTTCCGTAAGAGCATTCAACTCAAACAAAATAAAGCCGACAGGAAGCAGTGCAATCAAAATAAAGACTGCAATAATTCTCTTCAACGGATTTCTCATACAACTAATGTAGCGGAAAGAAGTGAGTTTTTTCTTTCAACTACTGGAGGCGAGGGGAAAATTCCAGGGCGTGATAATTTTCATGCACAACCGACAACTATTTCCTTACGATCTTGTCCCTGATTTCTTTCCAGGTAATGAGCTGAATTTTTTCGTCGGCAATAAGTTTCTTGCATTGCTCACTGGTAAAAAAATTAAAATCCTGCTGCCTCCACGTTGCACCATAATCGTCGTGGTCGATGGTGATAGCTTTCATCTCGTCATTGTCGTAGGCGGCATGCAGTAACAGAACGTTTAATCCTGGCGGCAGTGATTTCAACTGCTGCGTGTAAAAGGCCTCCATACCTGCTTGGTAATCACGACCGGATGCTATGATCACCCTGTCGACGATTACATCTTTGTCTGTTATAAATGGCGTATAGTCAATATTCAAAACCCTGGAGAAGTCCTTGCTGATCATGACGGGGATCCGATACTCATGCCCGAGTTTAATCATCACTTCAAGGAATTCCGCGGTCGAAAAAGCCGCGCCCATGTGTGCATCCAAATGCGTGGGATCAATACCAAATTTTTTAGCACGCTCGATCTGACTGCGAAGCTCTTTTTCAACTTCCTCAAGCTTTGCGTTTTTCAAAAACGCTTCGACAGTTTCATGCAGGTAGCCGTTTTCGTCAAGCAAACTTGAAACTTGATCGTGAGGTGCCACCGGTCGCCATTTGTATGCTTTCCATTCACTGTTCAATGTCAAATGCAGACCCAGGTCAGCCTCAGGGTGAAATTTCGCATACCGGGCAATTTCAGAGAACCAGGGACAGGGCACCATGATGCTGGCAGAATTTACGACGCCTTTTTCCATGGCGTAAATAGAAGCAGCGTTCTCGGCGTGCGACACACCTAGATCGTCTGCATGAATAATCAACAATCTGGTGTCCTTTGAATAGCCAAGTCGCTCCTGCACAGTCTTTTGCTGGGCGTAACTAACCAAACTGATCATGAATAAAAAAATAATTGTACAGTTTCTCATAGAAAGTCTCGGATTTAATTTGCTGTTTTTGCGCGCTGCGTTTTATAACATTAGGCATTCCCAGGATCAAACAGCAATGGAAAAAACTGGCCCTCCAATTTTTTTCCCTTTTTTATAACTGGCACGCCTTTTAAAATTTCTTCGTCTGAATCAGAGTACGTCCCGTCCGCGAATACGTTTAACACAAAAGCCCTGCGCGGCTTCGATGATTTGTTTTCATATGATCCATGGACCATGAGCGGATGATGAAAAGTAGCGCATCCTCTTTCCATTTCGATCGGCACTTTTTCAGCAAATTGCTTTTTCTGGTCTTCTGTCAAATATTGTTGCAATCCCTCCATATCGCCTGCTAATTCGGGTTTATCCAAAAGGCCCCAAGTATGACTTTTAGGAACATAATACAAGCACCCATTTTCTGTTGTGACGTCATCGAGGCCAACCCAGCACGTAAGATGCTGCATTGGAAGCGTCCGTCGCCAATAACTGTAATCCTGGTGCCATGCGACCACTCCGCCATGGTATGCCGGTTTATAGAAAAGCTGGTCATGCCAAAAACGCACTGCTTTGTTCCCCAATAACTGGCTTGCTGCTACAACAAAGGCTGGATTCCACAGCACGTCATGAAACCCGGTGGTTATACGCCAATGTCCCAGCGAATGGAATAAAACTGCATTGGGATCCTTCGATTCGTTAGAGTGGAACTCATAAAACAAATGATGCCTGGGGTGCGACGGGTCTTTTATCTCTTCCAGGTCATACAGCAGTTTGTCCACTTGCCGGTCATCCAATAATCTCACACCGGAAAGAAATCCATAGGTATGAAAAAATGAGACCTGCTTTTCCGAAAGCTTGTATTTTTCCCAGGCTTCCTTCGGAGCGATTGAAGGAAACAGATCGCCGATGAGCTGATGGTGTTCCGATAAGTCCTGATTTAATTTCATACTCGTACAGATTAAAACCTAGACGCTTCTGCAATTTTATGCAGCAATTTAAAAAAAGGTAAACGCAATTCTAGACCGCTGATCACATCAAATTCGACCTGAAATTCGGCTAATAAAAAAGGACCTCCCCGTGCGGTAAGAGGTCCTTTTCATTTACCGTTTTCAACTTTATAGTTTTTCCCCGAGTGTCACTCCTTTTAATTCTTCCTGCAATGAGAACGGTTGATTGTATAAACGCTTGCCGGTCGCTTTAAAATATGCGTTTGCCACTGCCCCGCCCGTTGGTGGAAGTGCAGGTTCGCCAAGGCCCGTTGGGTCAATACCGTTATTTACAAAATGACACTCAACTTCGGGAATTTCCTTCATCCGTATTAATCGGTAGGTATTGAAATTCTTTTGTTCGGCTGCGCCATCTTTAAAGGTAAGGTTTCCATACATCGCATGTCCAAGGCCATCGACAATACCGCCTGTCACTTGCTGCTTAGCACCGCTTAAGTTCACAACAATACCACAATCCGCGACAGCGTAAATCTTCTTGAGCGATGGTTTCCCTTTTTTCATTTCAACTTCAGCTACCTGCGCCACGTATGACCGGTGCGAAAAGTACACGCTAAAGCCTTGCGCGAGATTCGTCTTGGTGCCCCATCCCGATTTTTCGGCCGCCATCTCAATAACGCCTTTCATCCGGTCAATATCATATTTGATCGCTCCGACTGGTGACGTCTTAGCCTTCTCGAGCAAGTCAAGCCTGAATTTAACCGGATCTTTTTTCGCTGCGAGCGCCACTTCATCAAGGAACGATTGCTCGGCGTAAGCGAGGAAATTAGTGATGGGCGCCCGCCATGGTCCGGTCGTAATCGGAGATTTATGCTCGATCGAATCGATGAGTAGATTGTCGACAGCCCCGGAAGGAAAATTATCCTCGCGTGTGCAGTTACCTGCATTGATACCAACTCCGCGAAGTTTATATCCGATCAAGTTTCCATTACTGTCAAGGGCGGCATCAAAACGATATCGGACCGCTGGCCGGTAGCTTCCACCGCCAAGGTCATCTTCACGAGTCCAGATTACTTTAACGGGAGCTTTGATAAGGCTCGATAATTCAGCAGCCTCCAAGGCATAGTCCGCCTGTAATCGCCTTCCGAAACCACCGCCCAGCCTCGTCATTTGCACTGTCACATTATCAGGAAACATGTTTACTAATCTTGCAACATCTGTCCTGGCTCTATCGGGCGTTTGTGTCGGGCCGATCAATTCGACCCCATCCTGGCGTACGTGGGCGAAAAAGTTCATAGGTTCCATCGGGCTGTGCGAGAGGAACGGGCACTGATATTCCCGTGTAATAACTTTCGCAGCCGATTTGAACGCAGCGTCAACGTCGCCGTCTTTGCGGCGTACAGTCGCCTGACCGTTGGCCATCAGATCCTTGAAGAGCTTATCGTGATCAGCGGTGCTCTCCAATTCGCCCTCAGGTTCGTATTCAATCTTTAAGGCCTTCCGAGCCTTGGTGATTTGCCACGTGGACTTACCGACCACGGCGACATTATTTTTAAATGAAACGACGTCAACAATCCCCGGCATCGCCTTTGCGGCAGCGCCGTCAAACGACTTCAGCTTCATCCCAAAGGCCGGGCGCTGAATCATTGCGGTAAGCATTCCCTCCCGGTAAAAATCCATGCCGTACAAGGGCTTTCCTGTTATCATCTCCTTGTTGTCGACGTTGCGTACAGCTGTGCCAATAAGTTTAAAATCCTTCGGCGATTTTAACTTCACATCAGCGGGCACAGTAACAGTCGAAGCCTCCGAAGCCAATTCTCCATAACTCAGCTTACGATTTCCGGCCTTGTCGATAACGAAGCTATTCTCAGCGGTGAGGGAAGTCGCCGGAACGTTCCACCGTTTCGCGGCCGCTTCGATGAGCATATGTCTTGCCGTCGCACCTGCTTTACGCAGACGTTCCCACGAATGGGGAACGGCGCCGCTACCTCCGGTAACCTGGCGTTCATATTTTTTTGTATCCAATGCAGCTTGAACGACTTTCACTTTCGACCAGTCTGCGTCCAGCTCTTCCGCTACAATCATCGGAAAGGATGTCTTAATATTTTGACCCAGTTCCGGATTCGGAGAAAAGATTGTTACAACTCCTTCAGGCGTAATCGACAGGTAACTGTTGAAATTGACATCGTCGGCTACCCCAGAAATGACACGAATCGCGGATGCTTCGGAGTTGCCCCAATGAAAGCCAAGCAAAAGACCGCCGCCAGCTGTGGCTGCAATCTTCATAAAGTTTCTTCTGGTGGTTTTTGGAAAAGTTGTCATGGCTATTTCATTTTGGTGGATGCAACTACGATAGCTTCCTTTATCCGGTGATAGGTTCCGCAGCGACATATATTTCCATTCATAGCCGCGTCAATTTCCTCCATGGAGGGCTTGGCCTTTTTATTCAGCAATGCCGTGGCTGTCATAATCTGGCCCGCCTGGCAGTAACCGCACTGTGCGACGTCCACTTCATCCCACGCGAGTTGCACGGGATGGTCCCCGTTCTCGGAAAGGCCTTCAATTGTGGTCACCTTTCCTGATCCGACGGCAGAAACAGGGAGTGAGCAGGATCGAACGGCGTTGCCATTCAGGTGTACGGTACACGCACCACATTGGGCGATTCCGCATCCGTATTTCGTACCCACCAGTCCGAAATTATCACGTAGCACCCACAGAAGCGGGGTATCAGCATCCACATCTGCCTCGTAGCTACGGCCATTGATTTGCAATTTGTATTGAGCCATTTTTTGGATAATTTTTTCGTTGTTCAAGTTAGGTAAAAATTTTCTGGCCGGATCGACCACGATGCGTATTGTCCTCAAATTTTGGATAAGCTGTTGCTCAAGTACATGGGTGGTTCTCCCCGCTCTTGCCAGGAGGGCCCGGCCTCAACATGCAGCGCGCCGCGTCCCTGTACCCGAAAGCTCGGAAAGAGGATGAATGATTGATGGTTACGAGCGCAGAGGAAGTTCAAATCTTGCCTCGTTTTTCACCATTAACCAAATAGGTGCCATCGGTTTCAAAAAAAATTTCAATTCTGCTTAACACCGATTTTTCCTTGGATAAAAAAGTTATGAGATACTGATGGGCGGTAACGCGGTCCTTGATGTCGTCGGTGAAACCTAGGTCAAGCTTTAACACAACATTTGGATCAAATTTTCTCGCGAGCAGCGTTTGGGTGTTATTCTTCAATACCTTGATGCGCACCTCTTCGGGTGTAACCTTCAACACTTTTAGACTTAAATAAAGGTACGGGGCATTCATTCCTCCTGTCGGCAATGTTCTCCTGTCAAACTCAACTTTCGTTTCCGCTTTGGGGCGTTGTTTGAATTGCAGATCAAGTTTTAACTCAAATTCATCATTGGATTTGTACGGGGCGTCATCCTGAAAAAGAAACATCAAAAGGATTCCGACCCAAAGCAATTTCATAGTTAAGAATGTTTACCCCACCTAAGTTAAGAAAATGTCGGGGAATTGAACTGTTCCCATTATTTTAGTGGCCCGATTCATTTGATCGCTTATTTCGTCACGCCTGGCCACGTATCCGTTCTGAAGGCGAAGCCGGTAGTCCCCCTTATTAAAAAGATTCGCATCATCAGGATTGTCGGCCCAAGCATACCTCACAGCAACCGGTTCGTTCACTTCTTTGCTGGTCACGAAGACTTTATCGCCCTCGATCCATGCCTGTGCCCAACAGAATTTTTTGTCGGATCCTGCAAGGACAAATCCGCTTACATATCCGTACTTATCAGCCTTTGCTTGCAAGCCACTGCCGCTGGTTGTAACAGTTTAATTGGATAACAGCTCCATCCTTCATCATGGACTTAAGGACAGGACCCGAGTTAACTAAATTCTTATCCTAACTAATTTTCAACGCTGCCAGCGCTAACCGTAGGCCTACTTCTTGCTTATTGCGCGGGTGAATGTCGTGGGCTTCGCCAATGTCGATTTTTAAAATGGAGAAGGTATTGAAGAGCGGCCAAAAGATTTTAAATTTCCAGGATTGCAATCGGGCAGAAATTGCTTTTAAATAAATTAAATGGAATTAAAAACTCGCTCAAAATTAGCAGATACGTTACCTCGGCAACCATCATAGTACAGGACAGTTCAGTTTTTATTGTAGGTACCAGCTTTTTGTGATAAATTCTGTCAGACATTATTTATCTTAGTCTCCAATCTATTCATGACCGTTCTGATAATTAATCTGTTTTCATTGAATAATTGTGTGCTTATTGCGATTATGAAACGATCGTTACTCATTCTGCTTTTATTGGTTTGCTTTCAAGGGTTTGCGCAAGGAACGAACTCCGGCGAAGCGGCGCCGCTCTTCAACGGGAAGGATCTAAAAGGTTGGAAAATTTTAGGTGGCAAGGCGAAGTACGAAGTAAAAAATGGCGAGATCGTCGGTACCACGGTCTCAAATGAGCCGAATTCATTTTTGACCACCGACGAAACGTTTGGTGATTTTATTCTTTCTCTTGACTTCAAGAACGAGTCCGGAATCAATTCGGGCATTCAATTCAGGAGCGAGAGCAAACCTGATTATCAAAATGGCAGGGTGCACGGATATCAGCTTGAGATCGACCCTTCGCCACGCGCCTGGACCGGGGGGATTTACGATGAAGCAAGAAGGCTATGGCTTTACCCAATGGAATATAATCAAGCGGGCAAAAAAGCTTTAAAGCCAAATGACTGGAACACCGCACGTATTGAGTGTATCGGCAATACCCTACGCATTTTTATAAACGGAATACCAACCGCCCACGTCGTTGACGATATGACTCCGAAAGGATTTATCGCGTTGCAGGTTCATTCCATAAACAAGCCAGAAGATGCAGGTAAGCAGGTACGTTGGAGGAATATTACACTGCAAACAAAAAATCTCAAACCAACGCCGGCTGACGACATTTTTGTGGTGAATTTAATACCGAACACTGTGTCCGATCAGGAAAAGAAAAATGGCATAACACTCTTGTGGGACGGCAAAACATTGCAAGGGTGGCGTGCGCCTTACTCAGAAAAACCTCCCGAACAGGGCTGGGTTATAAAAGACGGCACGCTAACCATTACCAAACCCGCTACAAGCGACGCAAAACATTCCGATCTGGTGACCCAAAAAGAGTTCGGGCCGTTCGACCTTCAATTTGAATTCAGGCTAACGCCAGGCGCCAACAGTGGTGTAAAGTATGCCGTGACTGAAAGTGAAAAATTCAAGGGAGCAGCGATCGGGCTCGAATATCAGATACTCGACGATGTACAACACCCCGATGCAAGTCAGGGCGTAGTCGGTAACAGGAAACAAGCATCGTTATATGATCTTATCCCTGCTTTGCAAATTGGCAGGGGACAGCATAAAGTTGGTGAATGGAACTGGGGGCGAATCATTTGCTATCCAGACAACCGCGTAGAGCATTGGTTGAACGGATATAAGGTTGTAGAGTACCAACGCGGCACGCCGATCTATGATGCTCTTGTTGCGCGAAGCAAATATGCACAGTATGAGAAGTTCGGAATGGCAGAGAAAGGCCGGATTCTCTTGCAGGATCACGGTGATGAAGTTTCTTTCCGTAGCATTAAAATTAAAGAGCTGACAGTATTGCCCTGATGGTTTACATCTGGCTTGCAGTAAAAAATACAACTAAACCGAAAACCATGAAAAATTCCAGGAGAGATTTTATCAAACGTACTACCATGGCAGCAGCCGGTACTTACGTTGGAGCCCTCGGCTTCAGTGCGAAAAGCTATGGTAATATTATTGGCGCCAACGACCGTGTGCGTGTAGGCGTGGTGGGATATTCCGACCGATTCAGAAGTTCTTTGCTTCCATGCTTTATCAATCACTATAAGGAAATGAATTTCGACATGGTTGCAGTTTCCGACATTTGGAAAATACGGCGGGAAGAGGGTCAGGCTAATCTTAAACAAAAGTTTGGCCATGATATAAAGGCCTGCCGCAATAATGACGAATTGTATGGATCGAAAGATATTGACGCGGTGATCATTAGTACTGCGGATTTTCAGCACGCATTGCACACGATCGAAGCCGTTAAGGCGGGATGCGACACATACACGGAGAAACCCTTTGCAGAAAGTATGGAGGATAATCGTGCCGCGTTAAAAGCGGTTCGGGATTCCAAAAAAATAGTTCAGATAGGATCACAGCGTCGAAGCGGCGCAAACTACCACGCCGCCCACGATTTCATAAAAGGCGGTAAGTTCGGGGCGATTACAATGGTTGAGCTGAGCTGGAACGTTAACCAGCCAGGCCGTTGGAGGAGACCGGCGGATGTTGAAAAAATGAAAGAATCTGAAACAGACTGGAAACGCTTTCTCATGAACAGGCCCTTCGAACCTTTTGATGCCCGTAAACATCTTGAGTTCAGATTGTTTTGGCCATACTCTTCCGGAATGCCCGGCCAGTGGATGAGTCACCAGATCGACACGGTGCATTGGTTCAGCGGTTTAAAACATCCGCGCAGCGTCGTTGCCAACGGAGGTATATATGCTTGGAAAGACGGACGTAAGAACTGGGATACGATGACTGCCGTATTTGACTATGGACCTATCCAGGATTCCACGTCAGGATTCCAGGTGATGTTCACCTCACGTATGCACAACGGCGAGGAAAATCCTGCTGAAATTTATTATTCGAATGGCGGCGAATTGAATCTCAATACGAACAAGATCTCCCCTCAGGGAGGCTTGGATGCAAGACATGCCAAGTCCATGAACATGCAGGCAAATCTGTTGCCGGAAATGGATATTTCTACAATGGCGGAAAAAGTAGTGGCATCCGCGAATACAGGAGGAGATTCATTGACTTCCGCACATATGAAGAACTGGATGGAATGCGTGCGCAGCAGAAAAGAGCCTAACGCTCCTATCGAGGTCGGATATTCGCACTCCATTGCCAGCATCATGACCACGGCGGCCGCACGATCGGGAGTGAAAGCTACGTTTGATGAACAAAAACAGGAGGTGATGGTAGGTACTGATGTTTTTAATATCTGACGCGCCGACAAATTCCAGGATTGAGATTTCAGATTGACGACTACGAATATGATTAAAACTTCGAGACCCTTTTTAGGGGATGATTTTCTATTGGAGAATGATGGTGCAATCCGATTGTACGAACAATACGCGGCACCTTCGGCTATTCTTGATTATCACTGTCACCTGTCTCCGAAAGACATTGCCGAAAACAGGAAGTTTGAAAATCTTACGGAGATCTGGCTGGAGGGCGATCATTACAAATGGAGGGCTATGCGCATCAATGGTGTAGCCGAACGTTATTGCACCGGGAATGCCGGCCCTCAAGAAAAATTTCTGGAGTGGGCCAAGACGGTTCCCTATACCATGCGGAATCCGCTCTATCACTGGACGCATCTTGAACTCAAGAACTATTTTGGGGTGAAGAAAGTGTTGGATGGAACCTCTGCAAGCGAAATTTATCATGAATGCTCAGCAGCATTGCAGCAAGACGATTTCCGTGTTCAGGCATTGCTTCGCAAGATGAACGTAGAGGTGGTTTGTACCACCGACGATCCCATTGACAATTTGAGCTATCACCAGCAATTCGCGAAGCAAAAGTCAGACATGCGAATGTTTCCCACATTCCGCCCTGACAAATCATTTGCCGTAGACAATCCCCCGGCTTATAACGAATACCTGGAAAAGCTCGGTTCGGCTTCCGGTATTTCCATTCAAACCTTTGCTGACCTGGTAGCGGCCCTTAAAAACCGGATCGATTTTTTTGACTCGCTCGGGTGCCGGGCGTCAGATCATGGGCTCGAATACATGTTTTTCGACGATGACGGGATTTCAAAGGCCCCTTTACTCTTCAAAAAAATTCGTTCAGGCACCGCGTTAGATGTGCAGGAACGAGTTCAATTCAAATGCGCAGTACTAATCGAATTGTCAAAGTTGTACCATGCCAGGAATTGGGTGCAGCAGTTCCATGTCGGCGCCTTACGTGGAAATAACTCGCGAATGCTCCGCGAACTGGGGCCAGATACAGGTTTTGATTCCATCGGTGACTTCCCTCAGGCACAAAGCATGTCGCGGTTTTTCAATCACCTTGATAACACCAACGAGCTGGCAAAGACCATTATCTACAATCTGAATCCAGCTGACAATGATATTTTCGCCACCATGCTCGGTAACTTTAGTTTCGGCGTGCCGGGCAAAATGCAGTGGGGTTCAGGTTGGTGGTTCCTAGACCAAAAGGATGGCATGGAACGGCAGATGAATACACTTTCAAACATGGGACTATTATCACGTTTTGTAGGAATGGTTACTGACTCGCGCAGTTTCATGTCATATCCGCGCCATGAATACTTCAGAAGAATTCTCTGCAATCTGCTTGGGAAGGATATCGAGAACGGCGAGCTGCCTGAAAATTTTGATTGGATCGGAAAGATCGTGCAAGACGTTTGTTACAGTAATGCCAAAAACTTTTTCCGGCTATAGGAGATTTGCAACTCCTCAATCGCCAATTGCAAGGAAGCAACGGGCATGGCGTATCCACTTCCCTGCTCTTGCCGCTTTGGAATCGGAAAAACTGATCCCGTTTAGAATACTTTAAGTACATCGCCGGGCGAGCATACGAAGAAGTACACGGCAAAAAAAGCGCTCACTATTCCTACGACAATGAAAAAAAATCTTCGAACGATCATAGACAAGCATTTGATTTTATTCCCACTCAACCCTTGAAAGTACGGCCAAAACCGTGACATAACCGAGGCATTTTGCCTTATGCCCACGTCCATCCACCATTCTGCACAGACGCGAGGTTGAATGCAATTGGGAGGCTGAAGGAAGAATTTAGTCAAGTGATGAATGCCCTCGGGAGGAGAAATTATACCACCTGCAAAAACTTTCCGTTATTTGAAGTTTCAATCAATATAAGCGTGCCTTGCTAAAGAGAAAACTCGACTGGCTATTCAAAAACCGCGTTCTCCAACATATCTTATTTTGGGTTGCTCACGTCGTGTTCTATGCGTGGCTTTACGGGTCATTCGAAGACAAATACGAACAGTTCTTTTTCGAAGAGCTCATTTACCTGCCCGGGAAAATGCTTTTCACCTATTTTGTTTTATACTTTCTCCTGCCACGCTTCTTGCTGCCAGGCAAATATTGGAATTTCATTTTGTGGATATTGGGATCTTCGTTCGCCATCGGGATTGTCCAGCGATATGTTGCGTACAACGTCGACTATCCTATTTACTATCCACAGGCGCTGGCCGATCCGTTTTTTTATTTTCCAAAAATCGTCAAGATGTTCGTTGCTATTTACCCAGTGACGTTTGTCGCAGTTGCCATTAAACTGCTGAAGTACTGGTACGCAAATCAACAGGCGCAGCAAGTGCTGACGCAGCAAAAACTACAGGCCGAGCTGAAATTCCTGAAAACGCAGATTCACCCTCACTTTTTGTTCAACACCTTGAATAATCTCTACGCGCTCACCTTAAAACGATCGGAACGTGCACCAGAAATGGTTTTGAAATTATCGGAGCTCATCAATTACATGCTTTATGAATGCACAAGCGAGGTAGTGCCGCTTTCGAAGGAAATAAAATTTATCCGAAATTATGGGGATATCGAAAAAATGCGTTACGGCGATAAACTTGATATTGATATCCGGGTGTCAGGCGATGTGAATGACCGGAAAATAGCACCGTTGGTTTTGCTTCCTTTCGTAGAGAATTGCTTCAAACATGGGGCAAGCGAGGAATTACAACAATCATGGGTCAAGGTGAGCATTGACGTTCAGCCAAATATGACGTTGATGAAAGTAGAGAATAACAAGGCCAGCGAAAATGGTGTGAATAAAAAAAACGAAGGAATCGGTATACAAAACGTGAAACGCAGGCTTGACCTGATTTATCCAAGTCAGCACGAGCTGAAAATTATCAACGGCGAGGAGACATTCCTGGTAATCCTGGCATTACAAAATCATAACCATATTGCTTAGCGATGAGTATAAGATGCATTATTGTAGACGACGAGCCATTGGCAATTGAAATTCTTGAATCTTACGTCGGCAAGGTGGAGCAACTTCAGTTGGTAAATACATTCCGGAACGCCGTATCAGCGTTTACATTCCTGCAGCAAAATTCGGTGGACCTGATTTTCCTCGATATCCAAATGCCAAAACTTTCAGGTATCGATTTTCTCAAGACTTTGAAGCGCCCACCCAAAGTAATATTTACGACTGCCTTCCGGGATTATGCCATCGAAGGCTTTGAACTCGAGATCGTGGACTACCTGCTAAAACCAATTCCTTTCGATCGATTTCTCAAGGCCGTGGCTAAGGTCTTTCATCAGCCGGCACACGTCGGCACCACACCCCTTAAGCACGAGCCCGTACCGGACAATTACGTCTATATCAAGGTGGATAAGAAGATGATTAAAACAAAAATGGCTGATGTACTCTATATTGAAAGCATTAAAGACTATGTCAAAGTAAAAACCGCAGACCGGGAGATCGTCACACAACAAAAGATCAGCTATCTGGAGGAAAGTCTTCCCCGCGAACAGTTTCTCCGCATCCATCGGTCATTTATTGTAAACCTGGAAAAGATCGATGCGTACTCGGCCACAGATGTAGAGATCGGCAAGCATAATATTCCCATTGGAAGAAATTATAAAAACGATGTCATGAAAATTCTGGCCAAGAATATATTCTAAAACCCATCGAATATTGCATCTGGCCAATTCTGCTCAGAAATCGATTTTATTTTTAAGACGCAACGTTTTATTTTGGCGCCTACCATAGCGTTGGATCAGAACGGCCAACGCTAACCCTATCCAAAAAGTCGATATGACGCCATTACCGGCGTTAGTCGGCTGTCAAAAAAATCACTATCCCGTATAAAGGATGGCCAGATCACAGTGCCACTGAGTGCGCAGGTATCTCGGACGTTATTTTTAGTTTTTTTTATAGTGGAACGACTTCGTGAGTTATATGAGAAAAATTTATGCAATTATTTTTTTGCTGTCGGTCACATCATCAGCCTTCAGTCAGGGTCTTAACGAAAATTGGAAGCGCGACCTGCAAGCGTCGCTGGAGAAATTCCGGCAATGCACACAAACGACACCGGAAAAATATCAATGCAGTGGTTTCATAGGTGAATCGATTGCCGACGTGTATAAAACCAATGCTTTTTTTTCGGAAAAGCTAAGCCGTTACCTGCACATTAACGAGATCTCAAAGTCATCACTAGAAGATGGTCCTTGGAAGCCCCTTGGGTATGCCTATGACCAAAAAGCGTTGGAAGAAGCCCAGAAGCAGGCAAATGCCAGCCATGCCGTAATCGCCGTTTACGTAACTGCCTCCGGCATTGGCCACATTGCTGTGATTTTGCCAGGTAAACTTCAATTTTCAGGCTCGTGGGGGTTTAATGTGCCGAACGCAGCCTCATTTGTATTCAACGATTCTGAAAAATCTTTTGTCGATAAAGGGCTATCGTATGCCTTTTCGAAGAACATGATCAAGGACGTGATCCTTTACGCAAGAAAGTAGAGCATAGTCCCGGCGTTGCTCTTAAAGGCTCTGTTCGAATTTTTCACACGACCCAAATGGACTTTCACGCAACAATCA
>DASUTP010000590.1:0-5986 GCA_036374515.1 Chryseolinea sp.
CTTAAGCTGAATCTAAAACGTTATTTCCGTCACGAGAATCAGGACAGCGATCGTCAGCATGAGCCATGCAAGCGAAACGCAGAGGAACCGCGTGGGTATTTTTGAACTGTAACGGTTCCCCAGTAACATGCCCAGAATAGCCAACGCTGTGATGGAGAGAAGAAACATCCAATTGATCCGGTAATTCATCAGATCACCCAAAAATCCAAACAATGAATTAAAACCGATGACAAGCAACGTAGTGGCTACCGCTACGTTGAACGGCACGCCGGCAAAAAAAATTAGGGCAGGAACGATAAGGAATCCACCCCCCGCACCTACGAGCCCGACGAGAATGCCGGTAACAAAGCCCACCGGAAAAAGGAATTTCAGCCGTGTTTTGTCAGGATCTGCCCGATGCCTGGAATTCTTAAAAAGAATTGTCAAAGAAGAAACAATGACAACCAGCGCAAAAATGCTTAAGATCAATACCCGCTTTGTAACGATAAGGCTATCCGCAATTTCAATTTCCTCCCCTATGCCGGGTAGTATCCACTTGCGGGTTAAAAAGGTGGCCAATATAGACGCGATACTGAACATAAGGCCGGACTTCAAATCAATGTGCTGCTGCTTTTGCTTTAAAACGGAACCCAGCAGACTTGTTGTCCCAACGAGGAATAGGGAATAAGAGGAAGCCGTCACGATATCCAGCGAAAACAGATACACCAATACCGGCACTGAAAGTATTGAACCACCTCCACCGACGAGGGACAATACAATTCCAATCGCAACAAGCGCAAAATATCCAAAAAACTCCATGGTAACTTCAGAAAGAAAAAGCAACTGCAACGGCGTGTAAAAATTCGAGCATCCATTAGAATAAGTAAGGCTGTCTAGCCAGCCTTACTTGTTACTGCTGCGGTGTCTGGCTGTTTAGCCGGCAAAGATGTAAGCGCAATCTTGGCGCTCTGCCCTTTCCAGCGCCCAAATACCTGCTGGAACAATCTGCACGCCTGGAAGCACCCCCGCCACCCACTCTTTGCGAACAGCTTCTGCGTCGAGTCCCATTTTCTTGGCTACCATTCCGCTGTATACGGAAAGGGCCAAATTACAGGCGCAAAACATCGCGCCCCGCTCATGCATCTTCTTTATTCCGTCTACTCCATTTATCGGGAAGTCGCCGTCGGTTGCATTATAGTACGGATTTCGCAGCGCGGGTTTTTGAGTACGGTTGTCAGTGACGTTAAATACTTCACCAAGCTTGTATTTGCTCCACAGGCCGTCTTCCAGCGCAAATGGTATCGCGTTGTGTCGGAAAACGCATACCGCCGTAATATCACTATCGGGAGCCCCGGTCTGGTTGTTGGTCAGATAAAATCCCCAGGTCCAGATAATGCCAAATGCGTTGTTAGGTTCGGAAGCATCAAAAACCACACGGTGAGTTCCTTTTATTTTTTTGAACCAACTTTCCGCTTCATCCGTCCCTCCCGTCAGTTTCATGGCGTTGTCTTTTAGCGTAGCGCCCATAGCCGTTATTCCAGCCGATGCACCAAGGGCGAGTGTTCCGATAAATTTTCTTCTGCTTTTCATTGCACGTGTTTCCATAAAGGTTTGTTTTTTGGTTAATGAAATAATTATGATAAGTAGATCTATTGCGGTTCCTGTTTTTCAGCGAGTTCGTACAACGATGTCTGAAGACGGATGCAATGTGGCAGTTGTAACGGAATGCCCCATTTTGGGTCTGTTGCAGGAATTTTAAACTTTTTTTTCAAGCTTGAAATCCTGTTGAATTGCCTTGAACTTATGTTGCATGGAAAAAATCAGCAGAGGTTAGCATCCCTGATGTTGGTGAGATAGAAGTGCAATGCACTGCAAATGTTGCAGGTTGGGTGCTATATACTCGCGGAATCGTGGAGTGTTCGGGCGCCACTCAAAATACAAACATTTAAAAGCGATCGCTTAAGTGACCAGGGCGCTGTAAAAAACGAAAGATGTTCTCGTAAGACCATGAGGTTTTTCGGAAAGCTGTCGGACGGCGATTGCAGTTGACGCTCAAACCTTATTCAGGTAGTCAATCAGCGGCGCGATCTCTCCCGTCACGTCTTCTTCATTTATCGAGTATTTCTCCTTTCGCTTGCCCTCTATCTCGATGGTATAACGAAAACCATCGCGACGAACAGACTTGCCCGAACTAGCCTTGATTTCCGGAAGCTTCAGCAATAGTTTTCTGACATTATCGGGCAGATCTTTTTCCTCTACCTCCTTCGAAATAGTCAGTCCGGCAAATCCCCCTTCGCGTTTAAAGTGAATCATATTTACCCAAAATTACAATCCTACACTTTTAAAAGCATCCTCAATCTTCGGGACTGAAGAAGCCTTGATGAGCTTGGATTTCTGAGCCTTCTTGGTCGATTCCAAAACGGCTTTTTTAAATGCTTTAAAATCGGAATTATACTTTAACAGCTGTAGTCCATCGAACCAGATGCGCACGGCTTTTTGTGTGGTGATTTCAAGTGAAGCAAGATAGAACACGCGGTTGGGAATACCACTGTTAATATGAACCCCAAAATGGTCGTCCGAACCCGTGTAAAAATTATCCATGTGACTGGGCTGTGGATCTCCATTGAAGGCGGTGCCGGGGTCTTTCATAGAGCGAATGGCCTTGCCGGGAAAATTGGGGCCAACGATGGAATTGCCGATCAACCAATCGGCCTTTTTTGCCGTCTGCCTTAGAGCTTTCTGCTTTATTGCTATACCGAATACGTCAGCAAAATGTTCATTCAATGCACCCGGCTGTTTTTCATAGTCTAGGTTTGCAGTAAACTGTATAACACCATGACCAAGTTCATGTCCCATGACGTCAAGCGAGTTTACAAAGGAATTAAATAAGCTTGCATCACCATCTCCGAAGGTCATTTCATCTCCATCCCAAAAGGCGTTATTGTAATTTGTTCCAAAGTGTACGTTGAATATCAGGTCGGATCCTCTATTATCGAATGAATTAAACTTCAGATCTTTTTTGAAGTATGTACGAATTGTGCCTGCATAATTATATGCTGTGTTGATGTCCTTGTCTTTAACCTTCGAACCGCCCTCCTTCCGTGCCAGTTTCAACTGTTGGAAGGTGGTATTCTTACAATCATAGACGAATCGTTTAGCTTTCTTGCTCCCCAGGGCCGCGGACGTCGCCATTGCCTCGAGTTCAGATTTGATCTCGCGCCTTTCGCGAAACTTGGAATCAAGTTCCCTATCATCTTTATCACCAAAGAATGGAGGAACGATTTGACAGAACACTGACTTGTTGCACATAAACGTGGTAATTATAGTTTTATAAAATTTAAAAAAGGGAAATCAAGGATTGGTATAACGCTTTCATGATGCTACGGTGTTACTTTAACTTCGGTCAGCGTAAAAATGATCTACTGTCCTGAATTATTTACAAACAAACAGACGGCAAATCAACGGAACGGGTACTGAACACTAGGTGACTTACTGATTCCAGGTAGCTCGGCGATCACAGGGATCAGGTAGGTCGAGGAACTCTAACTAAGGTAGAAAAATAATTATTAAGCACAATGCGCTTATGGCCATTATAGACCATTTCTACCAAGAACCAGGGATGGAAATTTCAACCTTAATTTTTCCATTAACGATAAGCGGCAATTGCCGCCTGAAAAAAGTTCAGGGCTTGAGTGCCGATAAATTCCTAAAATGCCTTGTTCCCCATTGACTAAGTTTGTGCCGGGCGCTTTGCAAATTGGGAAATAGCCGGGGCTCTTTAAATTTTTATAATTTAATATGAAGATTATTGTAATTACTATTGCATTCTTTATTTCAACATCCACTACCATGGCACAGTTGAGTACCGTCGCATCCGGTTTATTTAAGTGGACTGATCACCCAGTGTCGGCCGGATCCGACCGTGAGTCGAGGAAAATTCTCGAGGGAAGTTCGACGCATCTTGCGTATTTTTCCATTCATGCCACCACGCAATTTGCCGGTGCCAAGCCAAGCGAGGCGCACGCAAATGATGAGATTGAAGAATGTATCATCATTACGGAAGGGACAATGAAAGTGGACGTTGAGGGCCGAAGCACCGTCCTCGGCTCAGGCGGTGTGATCCTTTTAATGCCCAGGCAAATGCATTCGGTACAAAACGTCGGCAACGGCAATCTTACCTATTTTGTGATGCGTTACCGGTCGAAAAATGCAATGGATATTGAGCGGGGAAACAGGTCGGGAGGCACGTTAACTTTAAACGCCGATTCCCTCACATTTAAAGCCAGCGCTGTCGGCGGCAACCGCCCTTATTTTGATCGACCGACTGCCATGTGTGAACGGTTTGA
This sequence comes from Chryseolinea sp., assembly GCA_036374515.1. Lineage (GTDB taxonomy): Bacteria > Bacteroidota > Bacteroidia > Cytophagales > Cyclobacteriaceae > Chryseolinea. Next base: position 4,326 of record DASUTP010000590.1, read on the forward strand.
AATGCACGTTACGCATCTGAATAAAAAAGGACCGAGCCATGAGCCGCACCGGCACGAAGAAACGGAAATCATCCTTGTGTTATCCGGCAAGACAGAAATGACGATCGATGGCAAGGAATATCGCGGGTCTGCAGGCGACATTTACCTGATGAATTCCCAACTAATGCATGGCATCCGGAACGCAACCGACCAGCCATGTTCATACTTCATGTTCAAGTGGAAATAGATTTATCCCTTTCAACTAAACCGTTTAACAAACTATTAATCAACATGTCAATCAGTCTCGCTAAGAAATTAGGTATCTATTGCCTGGGCCTTGTGATCCTTGCATCTTGCCAACAAGTAAAAAAGGTCGAAGAGCAAGCCTCGCAGCATGTTTCGCTCATTGAAAATGACTCATTGAAGAGAATTGACGTTTTTGTTGATGGAGCATACTTCACTTCCTACCTATACGCAGATACGATATTGCGAAAACCAGTGCTCTTTCCATTGATGACTGCAAGCGGTGCACGGGTCACGCGGGGGTACCCCTTCGCGCCCAACGCGGGTGAGAGAATAGATCACCCGCACCACTATGGCCTCTGGTTCAATCATGGGGACGTCAATGGAGTCGACTATTGGAACAGTTCCATCGAACGAAAAAAAGATGATCCGAGATATGGCAGAATCGATCATGTCAGATTCGTAAAAAAGGTGTCCGGCGAAACGGGAGTGCTGGAGGTGGAGAAAGAATGGCACAGCACTGGTGCGCTGGTGCTAAAGGAACGAACAAGATACACGTTTGACGGTGACCCAAAGAATCGAACTATCACGCACAGCACAACTCTCACTGCGCTAGAAGCGGATGTATTGTTCGAAGATTCAAAGGAAGGCATGTTTGCCCTGAGGGTGAGGCGTGAATTAGAAATTCCCAGTGAGGATTCAACGATGCTTTTGAACGACAGCCTCCTTCCCGCAGCGGCGGAAGTTGTAAACACGACAGGTGTATCCGGGCATTACCTCAACAGCGAAGGATTGGAAGGCTATCCCGACGTCTGGGGAAAACGGGCAAAGTGGATGCGCCTTGCCGGTGTCGTGAATGGTGACAGTATCTCTGTTTGTATTTTCGATCATCCGTCCAACGTCAATCATCCGCCTCACTGGATGGCGAGAGATTACGGTCTTTTTGGCGTAAATCCCTTAGGCAGCAAATTATATACGGACGGAATGGAAGAGTTTAATTTTAAACTCAAGAAGGGAGACTCTGTGACATTCAAGCATCAGATTGTCATCCGTAGCGGAGGCCCTCTTACGACAAACGACATTGGAAAACTGTACAACGATTTCGCTACAGGTGGCGCGTCCGGTGACTGATCGGCAAGTTGTTTAATACCTTGTCAAAGCTGAGGCGAATGCGTATTTGTTGATCAAGGGGTCACCATCTCATCGGCAAGCGCTCTCAGTTCCTTCCATTCGTCCAGGTCTTTTTGCAACCTCTCCTTATGCCTGTTCCTGAACAAGCCAAATTTAAAAGCGAGAAAAAACAAGACCCACGTAATCACGATCATGATACCAGTATCGATCAGCGCGCCCACCAGGCCCAGTCTTGTTATTTTATTGGGCAAGAACGAAAAAGGTACTAAAAATCCCACTGCAAGAAAGCTAAGACCAAACCAACGTTC
>DASUTP010000591.1:0-6871 GCA_036374515.1 Chryseolinea sp.
TGTATCAGGTGCCACCTCGATGGCTGTTTCTTAAAATTGAAACCGATGAAGGGATCATCGGTTGGGGCGAGCCTGTGATCGAGGGGAAAGCCAGTACGGTGAAAGCTGCGGTTGACGAGCTAATGGAATATCTTATCGGCAAAGATCCGATGAACATAGAGGATCATTGGAATGTCCTTTACCGTGGAGGCTTTTATCGCGGAGGACCGATTCTTATGAGCGCGATCGCGGGGATCGATCAGGCGTTATGGGATATCAAAGGGAAATTTTATAACGCTCCCATCCACCAGCTCATTGGCGGGAAGGTACGCGATACCATTCAGGTATATTCGTGGATTGGTGGCGACAGGCCGGCAGAAGTGGGCCTGGCGGCTAAAAAAATTGTCGGCCATGGTTTCAAGGCCCTGAAAATGAATGCAACCGAAGAGTTGCAATATGTCGACTCGTATAAAAAAATCGACGAAGCCATTGCGCGAATTGCTGCCGTCAGGGAAGCTGTTGGCAATGACGTCGGCATTGGTATCGATTTCCACGGAAGAGTTCATAAGCCAATGGCAAAGGTGTTGGCAAAAGCGCTGGAGCCATTCCGTCCAATGTTTATCGAAGAACCTGTACTTCCTGAAAATAATGAGGCACTGCGGGAAATTGCCAATCATGTTGCCATACCCATTGCAACAGGCGAGCGTATGTTCTCGCGGTGGCAATTTAAAACGCTGTTAATGGATGGCTATGTCGACATTATCCAACCGGACTTATCGCATGCCGGTGGAATCACCGAATGCAAAAAAATTATCTCCATGGCAGAAGCTTTTGATGTCGCAGCGGCACCTCATTGTCCTCTCGGGCCGATTGCTCTGGCCGCTTGCCTCCAGGTGGATGCCACCTGTCACAATGCATTCATTCAGGAACAGAGCCTGGGGATCCACTACAATCAAGGAAGCGACTTACTGGATTATCTAACCGATAAAGCTGTTTTCGAATTCAATGACGGCTTTGTAAAAATTCCGAATGGACCCGGCCTTGGGATCACTATCGATGAAGAACACGTAAAAAAAATGGCACTCGTCGGGCACAATTGGAGGAATCCCCTCTGGAGGCACACCGACAACAGTGTGGCGGAGTGGTAAGGACCACCAATACCTCACTCATACCTCAACGAATGCGCAGGGTTTGTTCGCGCTGCTTTTAAAGTGTGAATGCTTACCGTCAACAGCGCAATGGCAATGACCACCAGGCTTGGAATGGCAAATATCCACCACGTTAACGAAATCCGGTAAGCAAAATCGGCAAGCCACGCATCCATGATCCACCATGCGGCCGGTACCGACAAGATGATGGCGATAAGCATCAGCATGACATAGTCTTTGCTCACCAGTCCGAGGATTCCCGTCACTGAGGCACCCAATACTTTCCGAACGCCAATTTCCTTTGTACGTTGTATCGCCGTAAGGGATGACAATCCAAAAAGCCCGAGGCACGCGATAAAGATTGCCAGCGAGGAAAAGATTCCAAACACCTTTCCAAATTGCTGATCAGCCTGATATTGCTGATTATAATGGTCGTCAAGGAAATAATGTATAAATGGATTTCCGGGAAACACGGCTTTCCAGGTCTCTTCGAATTTAACGAGAGATTCGCTCACGTGATTCGGATCGAACTTGATGGAGTATAATCCACCAGGGGCATCGTTGTACCGGAAGATCAGCGGCTCGTAGGCTTTCTTTAAAGATTCCTGGTGATAGTTTTTTACAACGCCTACGATGCGGAAAGTATCGCCCCAGAAGAAAATCTGATCGTTTAACGCGTCCTCGGGCTTTTTGAAGCCCATTAACCTGTAGGCTGATTCGTTGATCATTACATTGTCGTCCTCATTCACCGTCTCGCCTGAAAAAGCCCGTCCTGAGATTGTTTCCAGTCCATAAAGCGGCAGAAAATCATGGTCCATCATAATTACACGGTATTGTTTTGCCTCCGACTCGGATTGGCTAAGCCTTCGGATTCCGCCGGCGTTCCAGCCGGGCTGGCGCCCTGGCACTTCGGACGACGCTGTGACCGCTACTACTTCCGGATATTGCTGAATCTGGCGCTTGAACACTTGGAACTTCTGCTGGTAAGTTGAGTCTACCACTGAGGGTGAGTGCACGACCAGCGTTTGATCAATATTGACCCCTAGCGCCTGCTCCTGCATGAAACGGATCTGGCGATAAACCGTAAATGTTCCCACGATAAGTGTGATGGAACATATAAATTGTACCACTACCATGCCTTTTCTGAAATTTACTCCTGCGCTGGAATTTTTAAACCGACCTTTCAGCACATCGACCGGCCTATACGCCGACAAAACGAACGCCGGATAGATCCCCGACAATAATGCGCCCCCGAAAATCAAAAGCCCTATCCAGATCCAGAACATATTTTGCTCGAATAGCAGATAACCAAGTTGGCGCCCCGTCAAATCGCTAAATGAAGGTGTAAGCAAGATGACCATTGCAATGGAAATGATTACCGCAACGGTGTTAAATAATACTGACTCAAAAAGGAATTGCCCGACCAGCTGACCCCTAAAGCCTCCCATTACCTTGCGTACACCAACCTCACGTGCCCGCTCAATAGACTTAGCGGTAGACAGATTGATGTAATTGATCCAGGCAATAATTAAAATCAGCACGGCCACGATTGATAAGAAATACGCGGACTGCCGGCTGCCGTTTGGTTTGAACTCAAACATAAAATTCGAGTCAAGATGAATATCAGTAATTGGCTGCATTTGAAATTTAACGCCGGCGTTGAAACGTTTCATTTCTTCTCCAGCCTGCTTTTCGGCCAGCGCAGGAATTTTCGCGGCGACATCGTTCACATTCGCCTGTTCATTCAATAAAACGTAAGTCATGAAACCATCCCACGACCAGGACATAATGGGGTCGTTCCACATTTTATTCAACGAAGAGAAAGACATCAATGCATTGATTTTCATATGTGTATTTGCCGGCAAATCTTCAAATACCCCCGTCACCTGATATTCCTCTTTGCCATTATTTTTGATGATCTTACCAATAGGGTCTTCGTTACCAAAGTATTTTTTTGCCAGCGATTGAGAGAGGACAATTTTGAAGGGTTCTTTTAACACAGTTGAATCTTCGCCTGCCACCAACCGGACAGAGAATATCTTAAAGAAATCTTCCGAAGAAAAATATACATTCTCCTCCTTAAAAAACACCTCACCCCGCGAAAGCATTGCCCCGGCTCCGAACAGCCGAACATAGCGCTCGACCTCGGGAAAATTCGCCTTCATATCAGGTCCGATACCGGCGCATCCTGACGCCCAACGCGTAGCCAGTTCGCCGTTTTCATACCTATCCTGCTGCAATCTGAAAATGCGAGCCTTTTTTTCGTGAAAATCGTCGTAACTAAATTCATGCATGACGTATTGAGTGATAAGCATACAGGCCATCATACCTATGGCAAGACCCAACACATTGATGAAAGTAAATACTTTGTTACGGGAAACGTAACGCAACACAGACGTGAGATAATTTTTTAGCATGGCGGTTATCTTAAGACAAACAAAATACTCTTAAAGGGCCTGCCGGTTACAGGCAATCTCATTTTTTTTATCAGCGCTTACTCATATCGTAATGACCTAACGGGATTTGCGATAGCTGCAGAAATTGACTGATAACTAACCGTGATCAGCGCAATTAGCGTAGTAACGAACGCAGCGATTACAAATATCCACGCACTTATATCGATATGAAAAGCAAACGACGTGAGCCACTCATTCATTAGGGTCCACACAAGCGGCACGGCTATCGCGTTTGCGACCAGCACTAGTTTGAGAAAGTCCTTTGACAGAAGAAAGAAGATACTGGGAACCGACGATCCGAGCACTTTTCGAATCCCAATTTCCTTCGTGCGCTGTGCTGCCGTAAAGGAGGCCAGGCCGAAAAGGCCAAGCGAAGCAACAAAAATAGCGAGCATTGCAAAGAACCCGAATACCTGTCCAAATTGCCGATCACCTTTGTACTGTCGATTGAAAAAAGTATCCAGGAAAAAATAATCGAAAGGATTTCCGGGAAAAACCTCTGCATACTTTTCCTTTGCGTAGGCCAACGTTTGTCCAAGATCGGACGCCTCGATTTTCAAGCTGTAATATGCATGATCACGCGGCGATAATTGGAAGGCTGTCTGCCGGAAATCATTTTTCAACCCTTCCTGGTGGTAATTTTCTACTACGCCCACAACGGTGAGTGTATCCCCACCCAGCCGTACAAAGCCCCCGATGGCCTCCTCGGGGTTCTTAAAACCCAAGACTTCCGTGGAGCGCCTGTTCAGAATAACGCTTGCGCTGTCCGCTGTAAACTGCGGTGAAAATACCCGCCCGGCAATTACATCGTTGCCATACGTGTTGAAGAAATCATAATCTACGCCCATGCGGTACATAATTATTGAGGGAACCTCCTGATCGCCGCCAATACGCCTGGCCCCGCTCGTCCAATAAATTAGATTGCCAGGTACCTCCGACGATCCAGTCATTTTTCTCACTGATGGGTGACGCAGCAATTCGTTTTTATATGTGGTGAATTTATCAAGGTATGAGCCTCTGTCGTCCAAGACGCCCGGCGAGTGAATGATTAACATTCGATTAATGTCAATGCCCAGCGACCGGTTCTGCATGTAGCGCAGCTGTTGAAATACGATTAATGTTCCGGAAATGAGGGCCACGGACGCTACAAACTGGAACACCACCAACCCCTTTCGCAACAGCAAGCCTTCTTTTGAACTTTTCATCACTCCTTTCAATACGTGTGATGGCTGATAGGCCGAAAGTATAAAAGCGGGGTAAATGCCTGAAAATACAGAACCTAAGAAATAAAGGAGACCGAGTATATACCAAAAGTACGACTCCGTCAAAATGCTATAGGTAAGTGACTTCCCTGAGATCTCATTGAAGAATGGAATTGCAACGATCAATAAGCACATCGAAACAAACACGGCCATAAAATTGACAACAAATGCTTCTCCGACAAATTGCAACGCCAGTTGATTGCGCATAGCGCCAATGGATTTTCTCACACCGACCTCCTTAGCTCGTTCTATCGCCCGCGCAGTGGCCAGGTTGACATAATTAACCCAGGCTATGATCAGTATTCCCAGCGCAATGATCATTAAGAAATAGACTGACTGACCATTGCCATTTACGCGGGCCTCCTGGATGAGGTTTGAATAGAGGTGAATATCGGGAAGATGCTGCAGTGATAACTTTATGCGCGCGGAGTCTCCCTCCGACCCATGTTTTTTTATAAACTGTGGGAGTTTGCTTTCCAATAATTTGTAATCCGTACCGGGCTTGAGCTGAATGTAATTATAGAAATCATACCACCCCCAATTCTCTTCCCAGTCTTTGCTGGTCATTTGGGGCCAAAACTTCGGATAAGTAGTATAGGAGAACAAAAAGTTTATTTTAAGATGAGAATTTTCCGGCGATCGGATAACTCCTGTAATCTCATATTCTTCATCATTACCAAAGCGTATGTGCTTTCCGAGCGGGCTTTGCGATCCAAAATATTTTTTTGCAGTTTCCTCCTCGACGACAGCCGTGTTTGGCTCCTTCAATGCAGTCGCGGGATCTCCCTCCACCAGCGGGTATGAAAACATTTCAAAAAAACTTTGATCGGCATTGAAAATGTTGTCCTCCTTGATGCTGATGTCCTCGTATCGTATAATTCCTCCTCCATATCTTAAAAACAAGCGGCAAAAATTTTCCACTTCGCCATAATCTGCTTTGAGGGCAGGACCAACTTTGTTAAAGACCGATGCGCATTGAAAAATTAGTTCACGATCACGATAGTAATCGTACTGAACCCTGTAAATATCGTTCGCATGAACATGAAAGTCATCGTAGCTCAATTCATCCTTTACATATTGGAGAATCAGGAGACTTGCGGCCAGGCCGATAGACAAACCTAAAATGTTTAAAAGGGTAAAGGCCTTGCGTTTTGAAATGCTTCGCAACGTGGTAAGCCAATAATTTTTTAGCATAGGGTTTAGTATTCTGCGCAAGAGACAATAGGGATGCCATTCACGGAAGTGGGCTTTTTGTTGAAATTTCGGGATATGGCGCTATCGAGATTATCTGGAACCGGACGCTTTCGCCCGATCGCGGACAGCTGGCTACGTTGGTGTATGGTTCGTATTTTCAAGTTTTCTGCTGACTTCCCGTATGATATCATCCAGCTCTCTTGCTGACACTTGAAGCCTGGTGATGATTTCTTCACGCTCATGGTTGAGCTCCTTCACCTTCACCAGGTCCACCAGGCCAAGAATTCTTGCCAGTGGCCCACGTACCTCATGCGCTGTGAAGAAGGCATACTCCACCAGCTTCTGATTTTGCATTCTTATTTCTTCTGTACGCTGCTGAACCTTTTCTTCAAGGTTCTCATTGAGCTTGTTGATCTCCAGGTTTAGGGCCTGAAGCGTCTTTCTCGCAGTTTTATTATTTTCGTTAAGTCCGTAAAGTTTATACCCAAAAAGTGTGACCAGGATTAAGACGGCCGTTACACCGATAATCGCGACGTATTGCCGTTGAATCTGGTCTTCCTTAAAAGATAACATTTGCTCCTTTTTTTCAAATTCATACAACATTTGAGTGGTAGCGATTTGCTGCGATTTCTGGCTGTCAAAAATTTCGCGCTCCAACAAACTTGCTTCCTTCGTATAATAAAGCGACGAATCAAGATCGTCGACTTCAGCAAAATATTCCGCAAGGTACCGGCTGGCCTCCATTTCATTGATCTTGTTATTCTTTCCCTGCGCCAACAGTAATGCCCTGTGCAGGTAAAGATATGATGAATCAAGCCTGTTTGCTTCGAGA
>DASUTP010000592.1:0-4911 GCA_036374515.1 Chryseolinea sp.
CGGCCCCTCACCTCAAGCTTGAAGATATCGGTAATGATCGCGAAGCTGATCGAACTCAACACACCACCAAAAATGCCAGTGATGATCCGGGCTATAAGAAGGTCGCGATAATTGCCGGCGAGCGCGCAAAGTATTGTCCCCAATATGAAGCCCAAATAGAAAAATAACAGCAATTTTTTCCGGTCAAACCTGTCGGCAAATCCTGCTGCGAGAAACCCGGAGGCCCCGGCACTAAAGGCGTAAGCTGAAACCACCATTCCGAATTGTGCCGGAGAAATATTTAAGTCGGGCATGAGTATCGCTCCCAACGGAGAGAGTACCATAAAATCGAGCACGACCGTAAACTGAAGAAATGATAGTATTGCGATAACAAATACTTCATAGCGGGTGAAGATTCTTTCTTTCATCAAATGATAGGAGTTTGGATTAATCGGGCAATTCCCGACATTCAAAACCGGCATCATGCAATAAGTTCACAACAGTATCCGGTTTTATCTTGTCGCATTCAATGCGAAGAACTTTGTCAATATCATCCCGGTCTACATTCCATCGTGTAATATTGCTTTCTGCCGCAAGGAGCTGTCCGATGGTTTCAACATCTTTATCGGATGAAACATTGGTCTTGAACACAAGCACTTCAAAAATCAATGCATCGTATGCATGCGAGTTGTTTTCCATAATATGCTATACTTATTTTTTTACATCAGGGTTTCAGGGCCTTCAGCACTAATTTGAGGGTCTGGTTCATGATCTTATCGTCTAATACAAATTTTTCAGGCCCGCCCCGAAGTCCTCGCCCGGACATGTGCATTTTCACCAGCTGATATAAAGGCGCAAATGCAATGGACCAGTAAACTTCAACGGGAAGTTTTACCACTTCTTTTCTGATGATGGCGTGGTGCACGAAGTCGCTCATCGCTTTCAGGAAAGTGTTATCCATTTTTTTGAAAAACGCTTCGTGATACGGTGAAAACTTTACCTGTTCCAGAAAGTGCATACTTTTCGGGTTTTGCAGGCAGAATCTTGCGCGATTCAGCCATTGTATCTTCAAACCTTCTTCGAAATGCATCGAAGGATCAAATCCCTCCAACGTAGCGTCTACCATTTTTTTGACCTCTTGCAGCCACAATTGAAGGATCAGGTCGTCCCTGTCTTTGAAATATATGTAGATCGTCGCGGGCGAAACCCCTGCCGCCCTGGCCAATTTTTGCATGCTGAGGCCATCAAATCCATCCCTGACAGCCATTTCAAGAGCTTTTTCACGAATGGTTAGCTCTTTGTTTTCATCGCGGGTTCGCATAATACGTGACAAATATAAATGAATGTTCATTCATTTATAAACAAATAGTTTTTTTTATACTTAATCTGACAGCAACAATTTGCAACACTTGTGATGACGATTCTCAACGAGATTTCAAATGCATCGGGGCCGATCGCTTCCGTTTTTTTATTACATTTCAAAACTCAACCACAATCGTTTTCGTATTTACACATCTATGACAAAATCGGCCCGGGTAGAATCCATCGACCTGTTACGTGGAATAGTAATGATCATTATGGCCCTTGACCACGTTAGGGATTATTTTCATGCTGATGCCTTTCTGTACGATCCGACAGATATGAGCAAAACAAGTGTGATCCTTTTTTTTACCCGATGGATCACCCACTTTTGTGCGCCCGTATTTATATTTCTGGCTGGCACTTCCGCATTCCTCATCGGCTTGCGGAAAAGCAAGCAGGAGCTATCTCTATTTCTCCTGAAGCGTGGCATATGGCTCATCGTCCTCGAGTTGACGATTGTAAACTTCGCCTGGTTTTTTAACGTGCAGTTTTCCCTGATAACACTTTTTGTTATTTGGGCTTTAGGATTCGGGATGATCGTATTGGCAGCGTGTATCCACTTGCCTTATAAAGCAATCCTGGCAATCGGTGTGTTGATGGTGGCGGGTCATAACGCTTTCGACGATTTCTCCATTGAGGGCAATGGCCCCGCAGCAATACTTTGGTCCATGGTACATCAGTTCCAAGGTTTTCCATTGTCTGACGGTTATTTTCTATTTGTTGGCTATCCCATCATCCCCTGGATTGGAGTGATGATGTTAGGGTATTGTTTCGGAGCCTTTTATCAGCCGTCGTATAACCCAGCCGTTCGACAGAAGACCTTGCTTTATCTTGGCAGCTCGGTGATATTATTGTTTATTATACTAAGGCTTGTCAACGGATATGGAGACCCACACCCATGGTCGACCCAACAGAATCCGGTATTCACTGTTCTTTCATTTCTAAATGTTACAAAATACCCGCCCTCGTTATTGTATGTATTGGTGACATTAGGTCCGGCTATCTTGTTTCTGGCAGTTTCGGAAGGTTATTATGGGCGCTTGTCTCAAAGCGTAAAAATATTAGGACGCGTGCCCATGTTCTATTACCTGCTGCACTTGTATCTTATTCACCTTCTTGCGATGACCGCGGCCGTGCTTACCGGCTATGATCTATCCGACATGGTGTTTGATACGTGGGTAACAAATTCTCCGAACCTCGTGGGCTACGGCTTCAATCTGTGGGTTGTTTATGTCGTTTGGATCAGCGTTGTGCTGATCTTGTACCCATTATGCAAATGGTATGATGCCTATAAGGCGACGCAACGGCATAAGTGGTGGTTAAGCTATCTATAAAGCTTAAAGCAGACAGCTCAAAGCAGAAAGCTGAATATTTTTAGGCTAACGGATCTCATTAACACACGGATCGCTGGCCGGAAGATTTCTGCTTTAACCCCAGTTCAAGTAGTTGTTCTTCAGAAATGGTAGAAGGGGTATCGATCATCACATCTTTACCCGCATTGTTCTTCGGAAAAGCAATGAAATCACGGATCGAATCAGCCCCGCCAAAAATCGAGCACAATCTGTCGAAGCCAAAAGCGATGCCTCCATGTGGAGGAGCACCATATTCAAAGGCCTCCATTAAAAATCCGAACTGCTTTTTTGCCTCTTCTTCTGAAAACCCAAGGTGATTGAACATCATCTGCTGTGTAGGCCTGTCGTGAATACGGATAGAACCCCCGCCCACCTCGGTGCCATTGATCACCATATCGTAAGCGTTGGCCCGTACCTTTCCGGGATCGGTATCCAACAATCTAATGTCGTCTGGTTTTGGCGAAGTGAATGGATGGTGCATCGCGTGGTAACGTTTCGTTTCTTCACTCCATTCAAGCAGCGGAAAGTCCAACACCCACAGCGCGGAAAATTTATTTTTATCGCGGAACCCAAGTTTATCGCCCATCAACAAGCGGAGTTCATTCAATTGTTTTCGTGCAGTAAAAGTTTCGCCGGCAAGCAGCAGCATCAAATCACCAGGCTGAGCGCCGAATTTTTCTGCCCACAGTTTTAAGTCATCCGGCGAATAAAATTTATCGACTGAGGATTTTATTGTACCGTCCGTTCTGTATTGCACATAGATCAAGCCTTTTGCGCCGATTTGAGGACGCTTGACAAATTCGGTAAGTTCGTCGATCTGTTTGCGCGAATATTCGGAACAGCCCTTGGCGTTGATTCCCACCACCAATTCTGCGTTTTCAAAAACCGGAAAATTCTTGCCTTTCGCAAGCGAAGTGATCTCAACAAATTTCATGTCGAAGCGCGTATCTGGTTTATCCGAACCATAAAGTTCCATAGCCTCATCGTATTTCATACGAGGAACTTCGGGAAGATCTATCCCCTTCACATTCTTAAACAAATGGCGGATCAAGCCTTCAAAAGTGTTTAAAATATCTTCTTGCGTGATAAAAGACATCTCGCAATCTATCTGTGTAAACTCGGGCTGCCGGTCGGCTCGCAGGTCTTCATCCCTGAAACATTTTACGATCTGGTAATAGCGGTCAAATCCTGAAACCATTAACAGTTGCTTGAAAGTCTGCGGCGACTGCGGCAGGGCATAAAATTCGCCGTGGTGTATACGCGATGGAACAACGAAATCGCGCGCCCCTTCCGGAGTTGATTTGATCAATACCGGCGTTTCTACTTCAATAAAATCCTGGCCGTCAAGGTATGCTCTTGTGTGTTGCGCCATCTTGTGGCGTAGCTGCAAGCTTTCTCTCACGGGATTTCTGCGCAGATCCAGGTAGCGATATTTCATGCGAAGTTCGTCACCGCCATCGGTGTCATCTTCAATTGTGAAAGGAGGAAGTTTAGCATGATTCAGAACGGTTAGTTTCGAAACTTTGACTTCGATTTCTCCGGTCGGCATTTTATCATTTTTGGAAATCCTCTCTACTACGATGCCCTCAGCCTGAATTACATACTCGCGGCCCAGTCCGCGGCCGATCGCCAACACTTCAGCTCCAGTTTTTGCTTCCTCCAAAATCAATTGGGTGATTCCGTACCGATCGCGCAGGTCAACCCAAAGAACACTGCCTTTGTCCCGGGAACGTTGAACCCAGCCCGTCAGGATGACTGATTTATTTACGTCGGATAACCTCAATTGACCACAAGTGTGCGTTCTTAACATCTGAGTTTTAATTAATTTAGCGCCGCCATTCGGGCCTTGTTCCGCCGACCGCCTGCGCTAAAGCTATAGCGGTGGCGCAAGGGAATACGCAAGGGCGATGCAGACTGGCGCGAATTTAAGAATACTTTAGTATCCGTAGATGTATGCAAAAAATTAAAAGTGTGTTGCCGAAATGGTTTTTTTTATTAGGAATTACATTGATTTCCGCAGACGCGCCCAGGCTGGTAAAAGTGAAAGTTTCCGACGAGATCACGATATCCATTCCACAAGGGTGGAATCCGATGGATGACTTGGATTTTTCACAACGATATCCCTCCGTAAGGGCGCCGTTGGCGGCGTATACCAACCTTGATAGAACCATTGATTTCAGCGTCAATATTTCTGCAACGCAATGGCCTGATGAAGACC
>DASUTP010000593.1:0-4262 GCA_036374515.1 Chryseolinea sp.
ATTGCCGTACGGCAGTCCCGATTCAGAAGGATATGAATTTGCATCAGGACATTTTACATTTGATGGAAAGGTATATCAAACAATCAAGCAAAAGATTTACAATGATACCCTGTTTGTTGTCTGTATACATGACCCAACAACCACCGAGGCTGATAGCCAGATAAAAGATTTGGCCAAAACTTTTGCAGATGATAAGAAAGAGTCCGACGCCGGACTTAAAGTTTTATCCTCCCTTGCAAAATACTACCTGCAATTTGACATGCGACTTCAGTCTTTAAGTCTCGGCTGGACAATCGAATATCTTTTCGAAGACGCAGCCGACAAAAGAACGGCAGATTTGTCCCGCACCACGTTTCGCCCTCCAAGGGTCTAACTGATTCCCTCTCCACATTTTCTTTCTTTTTCCAGAGCGACACCGGGCAAACTGCCTCGATGTTGGCATTCTTTCATTTTCGTCCAAACACTGACGGCTGTGAATTGGAAATTTATCTCAACGATTTGAATACAAATTCTATGTATAAGTGCACAATATTTTTTTTCCTGCTTATGTTCCTATTCTCCTGCACGAGAGATAAGGAGTATAACACTGAAGCAAACAATCCGGAAGCGCTACACCGGTCCATAAAGAAGATCACAGACATCATTGTACACGATATTTTTTCGCCTCCGGTGGCGAGCCGCATCTACGGCTATGTGAGTATCGCAGCGTATGAGGCCGCGCGGCACCAGGATTCAACCATGCTTTCCCTTGGCCGCCAGGCAAACGGGCTTGAACGAGTTCCTTTGCCGGAGCCCGATGCGGAATATTGTTATCCACTCGCCTCGGTTCAAGCCGCACTACAAGTAGGCAGAGTATTGGTATTTTCCGAAGACAAGCTCGATGTATTCTATGATGCAATCCTGCAGGAGTATCGCGATATGGGCATTCCGGATGATGTCTTCGAACGATCTGTCGATTACGGAAAAAAGGTCGCCGATCATATTATTGCGTGGTCTTCGAAAGACAACTACAAGCAGACCCGATCATTTCCGAAATATTCCATTGACCAAAACCCTTCCACCTGGAAGCCTACACCTCCGGCCTATATGGACGCCGTTGAACCACATTGGAATAAGATCAGACCGTTTGCCTTGGATTCTGCTTCTCAGTTTAGAAGCGCGCCTCCGCCCGAATTTTCCACCGACCAAAAGAGTGAGTTTTACAAGTATGCAAACGAGGTGTATCAAACTGGTAAAGGTCTCACGACTGAGCAACGGGAGATCGCAAGCTTCTGGGATTGCAATCCGTTTGTGATGAATGTAAAAGGCCACGTCATGTTTGCCACTAAAAAAATCTCTCCAGGCGGCCACTGGATGAATATCACCCATGTCGCGTCGGTTAAATCAAATGCAACGTTTGCGCGGTCAGCTGAAGCATACGCAAAAGTGGCCATCGCTGTAGCGGATGCTTTCATTGCTTGTTGGGATGAGAAATACCGCAGCTTGCTCATCCGCCCCGAAACCTATATCAATCAATACATCGATGAAGAGTGGGTTCCGCTGCTTCAAACGCCTCCTTTTCCAGAGCACATCAGCGGGCATAGCACGATATCGGGGGCTGCAGCTGTCACGTTGACGAATGTCTTCGGGGATAACTTTTCCTTCGTCGACTCAACAGAAACCGAGTATGGACTTCCCGCCCGTAACTTCAAGTCGTTTGACGCTGCTGCTAACGAGGCCGCGGTAAGCCGGTTATATGGGGGTATCCATTATAGGCCTGCAAACGAAATTGGTTTGACCGTTGGTCGTAGGGTAGGCGAGTTCCTCAACGAAAAATTGAAAACAAGAAAACGGGAGGGAACTGCGCTCAATATCCAACGCGTTGAAAAGTGAATATAACCGAGCGAATACTATGCAGGGTTATAATGAGACAAGGGGTAAACACCAATCGACAATAAAAAGATTTTGAAGTAGGGAGTCTGATGGATCACAGTCTTTGAACGGTTCTCTGTATACCTCAATCAATTTGATGTGGAAAGACCTTAACTCAAACCAGCAGAAAAGCATTAATTTTTCTTGAGCACAGCGCTTCCCTGACGTCTTCCAACGGTAAAAATTTTTGTGCGGCTTTCTTTTCCCTTCAGCTCTGCTTCGGCCACGAACGTGGTGCTTGCCCGATCCCTTTCGGGAAGGCGTTCCACGAGGGATTCAGAGAGCAGCAATTGCACGTCGAATTGGTTGCACAAGCTTTGGATCCGGGACGCAGTATTTAAAACATCTCCATGATAGGCAATTTCTGTTTTTACCTCGCCCACTTCCGCAACCGTTACCTTACCACAATGAGCACCCGCCTTAAACTGCGGCCTTACCCCATAGTGCGACACGAAATAATCTTTCTTAGCTTCCAGCCGCTCCTGAAAAGCATATGCGAATTCATGACACCACGCCGCGGAAAAAGACCCGTTCATGCGCCACGTCAGTACGACTTCATCCCCGACGTATTGATATACCTCAGCGTTGTATTGAATAAGCGGTATCGTAAGCTCGGCGTAACAGTCCTGAACCAGCCTGCTGTAGGAAACGTGTTCCAGCTTCTCAGCAAGATAAGTGGATGATTTAAGATCCAGGAACATGAACGCACGCTCTTCTACCTTCGGAGCAAAGTACCGGCCCACGGTATATTCCAATAGCACGCGCGGTCCGAACTTTTTATTTATCTGAAGGACGAAATGATACAACGCACTGGACATTGAAAGGTGAAACAAGACTATGAGGCCATCTGGGGAGAAGACGTACGATAATGCGAACTGAAACGAATTGCCCATCGAACTTGATATGAAGATCACAGCGATAAAAAACACTATGTAGCAACTTGTCCCGATCAGCACTACGCCCAGAAATGATCGTCTTCTTCGGAATTGTAAAAGGTTATTTAAAGGGAATAAACCGAATAGCAAGCCGATGGAAAAACCACCCAACCCGGCATATGCCGCCAGCTCACCATAATTGAGGTCGGGTGGAGCAAATTTGCCCAGGCCAAAGTACCTGACCGTAACCAAATAGAAGCCGGCGAGCATCCAATAACAAATTGAAAAGAGAAGTGAGTGAATCGTTTGCTTTTTGTATCTCATGCATGCATCTCAGAGTGAGGTGCCCTAAAGATAGTAGGATAACCAATGCCGTAAATGACTTTATTATCCTGATATTTCTTTGGTGTTTAATTGCTACTTCATTTGCATGGTGGCTGCTGCAGTCGTGGCTGAAAGCATATACTCAGTAATTTTTTTAGAATATTCACGCTGACAGAGCGGTCCTTCATAAGGCATTTACGCAGGAGAAGCGATGCGTTTCAATTGCCGGGGCCATCCTGCCTTTCTAGCCTTGCAAATTGACGCAAGTCATGCCTCGTCGTCCGGCAATGCCTGAAAGGCTTGACGTTTGTCTTCCATCCACGCGTTCATAGCGTCTGGCGTCGTCATGTGATTCCGCATTTCATTCATAGCCTTGATGTGCGCAGCATCGCCTTGCTGTACCATTTCGCGCGCGTGCCTGCTGACCATCATGGCGATCTCGTCGAATGTATTTGCGCTGAAATCTTTTTCACAGGCTCCGCCAAGCTGTTTGCAGTTCATTGTTTTCATTTTCGCCGTGGTTAAGTTTGGGCATAAGTTACGAAAATGATCTTTTATAATCCCGAACGCACTTCTACCAACCTGTGAAGCTTAAGCCGGGATGATGGTCAATACCTTGTTGAAATGTGTATTCCCGCCCGGGGCTTTTAACAATTCCAAAAATTTGTTTTCTACTAATGGGAAAATGTGATATCTTTGTAACTAAGATATTTAGTTAATAAGATATATTTTACGGAAATGGAAGGCGACGAAATCACACGTATAAGGAAGCTTATGCAGCAACATTCCTACACATCTATTCAAATGCACGAGGCCATTGGCAGAAAGGCAGGCCTTTCGGGAACCGACCACAAGTATCTGGGCTTCCTCCTGCAGAAAGGACAAATGACGGCCGGTGAGCTTTCAAGCCTAACAGGCCTGACGACAGGGGCGATTACAGGTTTAATCGACAGGTTTGAGGAGAAAAAGCTTGTAAAAAGACGATTTGCGGAAGACGACCGGCGAAAGGTAATTATTGAACCGAACACAAAAAAAATAATGGCCCTGTTAGAACCCCTTTACCGGAAGTTCCGGGCCAAGTCTGATGAACTCATCGCGTCCTTCTCAAGCAAGGAAATAAAAGTTATTGAGGCCTATTTTTTAAAGGCAATT
>DASUTP010000594.1:0-13225 GCA_036374515.1 Chryseolinea sp.
GAAATACAGTTGTTCATCGCCAACGAAGGTCCCTATACGCAAACTGAAGAACAGGAGATAACGTTGTTCCGGTCTAAGGATAATGGTTTGACGTGGACCGGCGGCGAGACCGTCAGTTTTCGGGAGGGACACCGCGATGGCATGCCTGTTCCACTTTTATTGAAAAACCACCGTGAAATAATTCTTGCCATCGAGGACAATGGGGTGCAGGGAAAAGAATTTAAGCCAATGATCATCCGAACGACTGCGAATGATGACTGGAACAATATACCGGTTTCAGGGTCTAGTGTGATGCGCGAATATGCAATGGACCAGTCAGCTGCCATTCCTGAGAAGAAATACGCAGGAGCGCCTTACATCCGTCAGCTCACTCCCGCAGAAGTAGTTCTTTCTTACCAGGGAAACGAGTTGCGGAAAGATTTTCAGTGGGATCGCAGCGACATGATCGTTGCAATCGGATCGGAAAACGGAAAAAACTTTAATCGGAAAAGCACTCCTTTCTATATAGCAGACCCTTCAAAGACTGCTTTGTGGAATTCGTTGTGTGTTGAAGATGACAGTACCGTCATTGCCCTTAGCTCCACGAATGCATATGGAAAAATGGCTGTTTGGATGATCAAGGGCCGTGTGCTTGGAGAAATAAGGTCCAGCCGGCAAAGCATCACCATAGACGGGAAAACAAATGAGCGGCTATGGAAAACAAAAGCGCCCGTTTTTATTGGCGGATTTGGCCGCACGAATGCCAATATCAACTGTGCCTGGAATGCCGACAAGATCTTTTTTACGGCTGTAATAAATGACGGAAAAGTTGTCTCCTCTGCGGAAGACGCGCAAGAAAACGATGCGCTGCAATTTTTTCTTGATCCTCAAAATCAGTCAACAGAACTACCGGATGAGAATATTTTTTGTCTGACCGTAACCGCCTCGGGGAAATATATTTTCAAGGAGGGAAAAAAGGGTTCATGGACCGACAGGAATGCAACTGGCATCGAAGCCACGTCTGTCGCGGATGATTCCGGCTACCATATTGAGGTGGCAATTCCATGGACTGCATTAAATACTGTACCAGAGCCCAATCAGCGCATGGGTTTTCACGCTGCTCTCATCGAGACTTCCAACGGGCGGCAACACAGCTATGTCGAACCACTGGCAGGCAATATTTCAGATGCTCCTTATACATGGTCCCCACTATTTCTAATTGAGTCGTTATGATGGAGAAGGCGAGCCAGATCAAGATGTTGGTGCAATCAATAGTGATCTCTACTGCCTTAGCACTGATGCATGATTTGCAGGCCCAGACATTTTCAAACCCGATCGGTGATCTGGCGGATCCTCACATTACGTATTACGATAACTTTTATTACCTCACCGGTACGACGGGCTCAAATATTACGATAAAAAAAGCGGCTACGCTGAATTCGCTGAAATTTGCTCCGCCTGTTGTCGTGTTCACACCGCCATCTGGCGGACCCTGTTGTAACTTCTGGGCACCCGAGTTACATCTAATTGGCGACAATTGGTATGTGTACTACACGGCGGGCACGACGCCGGATTTGAGTTCTCAGCGGACGTGGGTTATTGAAAATTCGTCCAGCGACCCCGTTACCGGAGTATGGGCCAACAAGGGACAGATCTACCATCCCACAGAAAATTTTTGGGCCATCGACGGGTCTGTTTTTAAACTGAGGGATAAAAATTATTTTATCTGGTCGGGGCACAGCGACGGGTCCAATACGACCCAAAATATTTATATCGCCGTGATGAGCAGTCCCTGGACGTTAACAGGCAACCGTGTGATGTTGTCTCAGCCCGAGTACATTTGGGAACGCAACGGAGAAATAAATGAAGCGCCGGTCGTGATGCAGAGAGACGGGAAATTATATCTGGTCTATTCTGCATCAGGCTGCTGGACGGATGAATATGCATTGGGCCTGTTAACGATGAAAGAAGCGGATGATCCCTTAAGTCGGTCGTCGTGGGTGAAGTCGGATCAGCCCGTTTTCATCAGCAACGCCGCCACGGACGCCTATGGTCCAGGACACAATGGATTCTTCTTATCGCCTGATGGCTCTGAACTTTGGAACACTTATCATGCGACAACGATAGAAGGTGGCGCATGTGATTTCACCCGGACAACCCGCGCGCAAAAGGTTCAATGGAAAGGTGATGGGATGCCAGACTTTGGCTTGCCCCTAAAAACAGGAACCGTGTTAACCTCTCCTTCGGGGGAAATTATACAACCCGTATCTCTAATGCTGGAAAACGGAGTGTATAAACTAACGTCAAAGGCGAGCAGCAAGGTTTTAGACCTGGTTGAATGTTCAGCGGCCCTCGGTGCAGACGTCGTGCAAGGCAGTTGGACAGGGAAGGATTGCCAGCGATGGAATGTGCAGGCCACCGGCGATGGCCATTTTGTCTTGACGGCCGTGCGTGGTGGCCTTGCGTTAGATGTCGCCGGATGTTCCAACGATAATTATGCTAATGTTCAGACATGGGCTCCCAATGGGGCGCCCTGCCAGCAATGGAAAATTGAAGAAGTTGGAAACGGTTATTACCGATTACTTGCGCGCAACAGCGGAAAGGCATTAACGGTGGTAACAGATTCGCATGACGAAGGTGCGGATGTCGTTCAGCAAACCTGGTCTGGTGCCGATGGTCAACAATGGCAAATTGAAGATGGTACCGAAGTTGTGACTTCCCTGGAATCAGGTGAGCGTCTTCCGTTCAGTGTTTTTCCCAACCCCGCAAAAAACATCGTCAGGGTTTCAGGAATTTCCACCGATCAACGGATTGATGAAATAATGCTCACCGATCTAGTTTCCAAAGAAGTAACATGCAAGCCAGTGTTTTTTAGCGATGAAGTTGTGGAATTAAATACCACAGGCATTCAATCTGGGTTATTTCTCCTTCATATCCGA
Organism: Chryseolinea sp.; assembly: GCA_036374515.1. Taxonomy (GTDB): domain Bacteria; phylum Bacteroidota; class Bacteroidia; order Cytophagales; family Cyclobacteriaceae; genus Chryseolinea. The sequence continues at coordinate 2,919 of DASUTP010000594.1, forward strand.
TCGGGCGGAAAGGAATTTACCACCAAGTTAATTATAGAGAAATGAAAAAGATTGTTCTTTATTCTTGTTTTCTGTTTTGCCATAGTTTGTTTTCGCAAGATACTTTCAAGAATCCTCTGCTTCCTTCGGGCGCAGATCCTTGGGTGATCTACCACGCCGGATACTTTTACTACACTAATACCCTGGGTAATAAGATCAATCTTTGGAAGACTGCACGATTACAGGATCTGGGGCAAGTGACGCCGTCAACCGTGTGGAAGCCTCCTTCGAGGGGACCAAACTCCAAGGCCATCTGGGCTCCCGAACTCCATTATCTCGATGGTAGGTGGTATTTGTACTATACCGCCACCGATGTGAACAATGATGGCGACGACTCCCGATTTGTGTTTGTCCTCGAGAACAGCTCGCCCGATCCGCTCAAAGGAAGCTGGATAGAAAAAGGCAAGGTAAATACACAATATTCGGGATTGGATGGGTCGGTTTTTGAACACCAGGGCAAGCGTTATTTTATGTACTCGGCTTATGTCGGGCCCCAAAGTGTTCTCGTCATCGCCGAGATGAAAAATCCCTGGACCATAGCAGAACGCCAGGTGGAGATAGCTAGGCCCGACAAAGAATGGGAGAAATTTGGCGGCCGCCAGATCTTGGAAGGACCACAATTCCTCACCCAAAATAAAGGTAAAGTGTTCATCGTTTATTCCGCGAGCGCCTGCTGGGCGGATGAGTACTCTTTAGGAATACTTACAGCAGATTCCGGTGCTGATCTTTTAAATCCCGCGTCATGGTCAAAGTCGGAACACCCTGTATTCAAGCAGTCAGGGGAAAATAACGTATACGCGCCCGGTCACAACTCATTTTTTAAATCACCCGATGGGCGTGAATATTGGATTCTGTATCATGCAAATACAGGCCCGGGACAGGGATGTGATCATCGCAGGTCGCCCCGAATGCAACAATTTTATTGGAAAGAGGATGGAACGCCGGATTTTGGTATTCCTTTGAAGACGGGAGAGGCGCACCGCGCGCCGTCGTCACTTAAAAATTAAAGATTGAAAAAGTTATGATCAAACGTATCACGATGAATGCACGGGTTCTTTTATTCTTTTTGCTGTTAAATATTCCCGGGTTTGGCCAGGCAACCTTTACCAACCCATTGCTGCCGTCAGGTGCAGACCCATGGAGTATCTATAAGGATGGATATTACTATTACACCAACACACTGGGTGACCGCATCGATATCTGGAAAACCAAGAGCCTTGCTGATTTGAAAACCGCGGAGCGGAAAACGATATGGACTCCTCCACCGGCAACCCTTTATTCAAAGGGAATCTGGGCACCTGAAATCCATTTTATTAAAGGAACATGGTATGTGTATTTTGCTGCCGATGATGGCAAAAATGAGAATCACAGGCTTTATGTTCTTGAAAATAGCTCAGCCAGCCCGTTGGAAGGCGAATGGGTTTTCAAAGGCAAGATTTCCGATGCATCGGATAAATGGGCCATCGACGGTTCAGTTTTCGAGCATAAAGGTCAGCGTTACATGGTCTGGTCTGGTTGGGAAGGTGACAAAAACGGGCGACAGGATATATACATAGCAAAAATGAAAAACCCATGGACCATCGAAGGGAACCGTGTCAGGATTTCGCAGCCCAAGCACGAATGGGAACGTCATGGAGATCTCAACGATCCCAACAATCCGCCACACGTTGATGTAAACGAAGGACCTCAGGTTCTTGCGCACAAGGATAAATTATTTATCGTTTACTCCGCGAGCGGATGCTGGACCGACTTCTACGCACTGGGCTTGCTGACGGCATCTGCCGATGGTGATTTGATGGATCCGTCGTCGTGGAAAAAAGCACCTGAGCCTGTTTTCGATCAATCGCCGGAGAACAAAGTATTTGCCCCGGGCCACAATTCTTTTTTCAAGTCTCCTGATGGAACGGAAGATTGGATATTATACCACGCCAACAGTGAGCCTGGTCAGGGTTGTGGCAGGCACCGCTCTCCACGAGCACAAAAATTTACATGGAACGCAAATGGCACTCCTGATTTTGGAGAACCTGTGAAAGAAGGAGTAACGTTAGAAGTTCCGTCTGCCAAAAAATGATCAACTACGCGACACTCCTAAAATTATTGCTTTTGACACTAAGTCAAGCGTATGCGCAGTCCACGTACACCAACCCCGTGCACAACGCGGACTTTGCAGATCCCACCGTCATTCGCGGACACGACGGATTGTTTTACGCTTATGCCACAAACACGTCTGTGGATAATAAATTCTACAATATTCAGGTGGCCCTATCATCGGATCTCATTAACTGGGAGGTAATCGGTGACGCCTTGCCTCAAAAGCCAGCTTGGGCAGCCAGTGATTTTTGGGCTCCGCACGTTTTGTACGATGAAGGCGAACGGCGATATTACCTGTACTACTCCGGAGAATCCCCAGACGATAAAGTGGGCAAGTGTATCGGCGTCGCGATTTCAGAGCGTCCGACAGGTCCATTTATCGATACAGGAAGCCCCTTGATTTCTGGAGAAGGGTTTACCACCATAGATCCAATGGCCTTTGATGATCCGGCGACAGGCAGAAAATATTTGTTCTGGGGATCCGGCCATGAGCCTATCAAAGTCCGGGAACTTAATGACGACCGCATCTCATTCAAACCGGCATCAACAGCCACGCATGTCCTTCCTCCAAACAAAGACGACTACAGTAAGCTTGTAGAGGGTGCATGGGTTCATTATCGGGAAGGCTACTACTATTTATTTTATTCTGGTGACAACTGCTGCGGTGACAAAGCCCACTATGCTGTCATGATTGCCCGGTCCAAAAATGTGGAGGGCCCGTTTGAACGCTTAAGTGAAGAGCGGAAGAGTAACAGCAGCACTATCCTTGCGAAAAATAAATACTGGCTTGCGCCGGGACATAACTCCGTTGTTACAGACGACGCCGGACAAGACTGGATAGTCTATCATGCTATTGCACTGGATCCGGCTTTGAGGTCAGCAGGAAGAATAATGCTTGTGGATCCGATAAGATATAAAAACGGCTGGCCTTACCTTGAGAACAATAGCCCAAGCGTTGTGGAACGTTCAACGCCATCTGTCAAAAAAAACAATTCCAAATAACCTATGAAACAACTTAGAAAACTATTAATCGCATTCGCTGTTGCTACAACTTTTCTAGCCGCGTGTCAAAAGAAGGAAACGGCGCAAGAGGCCACGGTCCCCGTAGCAAAGGTCCGGGACGTCTGGACAAAAGAACAGGCGAATCAATGGTACGAGAAAGTTGGTTGGCTGAGGGGAAGTGATTTTATTCCCAGCACCGCCATCAACCAGCTGGAAATGTGGCAGGCTGAAACATTCGACACAGCAACCATCAACAGAGAACTAGGGTGGGGAGAAGCCATCGGCTTTAACTCGATGCGAGTGTACCTTCATCACCTGGCCTGGGAACTTGATTCCGCTGGTTTTAAATCACGCGTGGAACAATACCTCGACATAGCGGACAGGCACAAGATGTCCACGTTGTTCGTTTTGTTCGACGACTGCTGGAACCCAACCTACCAGGCCGGTAAACAACCGGATCCTAAACCCGGTATTCATAATTCAGGATGGGTGCGTGACCCAGGCGACAAAATTCACGAGGACACGACCCTCTACCGTACACTCGAAAGATATACGAAGAGCATCTTATCACATTTTGCAAATGATAAACGGATCGTATTGTGGGATCTTTACAATGAGCCTGGTAACTCAGGTTATGAAAACAAGTCGATGCCATTGTTAAAAAAAGTGTTTCAATGGGGACGCGAAGTTAATCCATCACAGCCATTGTCTGTTGGCGTCTGGAAAAAGGAATTGGTAGACCTGAACAACTATCAGCTCGCCAATTCGGATGTTACAACATACCATAATTATATGGAACCTGAGATCCACAAACAATGGATCGACAGCCTGCGCACCTATGGACGTCCATTAATTTGTACCGAATATATGGCCCGAACCCGCAATAGCCGGTTTGACAACGTAATGCCTATGCTAAAGGAAGAGAATATCGGCGCATATAACTGGGGCCTGGTTGCAGGCAAAACAAATACCATTTATGCATGGGATACTCCAATGCCCGATGGAAAGGAGCCAAAGGTATGGTTTCATGATATCTTCCGGAAGGATGGGACGCCGTATGATAAGTCAGAAGTGGCGCTTATCAAGAAGCTCACGGGAAAGCAGTAATCTTAAAAGGCATTCGGCGCCGACATCTAGCTTCGTTCCGAAAAGTTTTATAGAGCATAAGATTTTCAGCCGGCGATTTGTATCTTCATAATCAATTGAAAATTTTCCGAACATGAGTAGCCGCAGAGAATTTTTGAGAAATACAGTACAAACCGCATCCGTGTTTTGCATGAGCCCATTTATCGAATTTAAATCGTCGCTGGAGATTTCACTTGCCGAATGGTCCTTGCATCGGGGGCTAAAAGAGGGAAGGATCGATCACCTGGATTTTCCATCCATTGCTAAAAAGCAGTTTGGATTCGATGCGGTAGAATACGTGAATGGTTGTTTTGGCAGCTACAAGCGGGATTTCAAAGAAGCGGGGATGGATATGAGCTATTTGCGCGAGTTATTGAAGCGGAGCAAGGACGCAGGAGTGAAAAATCATCTGATTATGGTGGATGAGGAGGGCTTCCTTGCTCTTCCTGAAGAGCAGGAACGCCTGACAGCAGTGGATAATCATAAAAAATGGATCGATGCGGCGAAATTCCTCGGATGCCAGACCGTACGCGTTAACCTTCATGGAACCGGTGAAATGAATGCAAAGAAAGATGCTTCAATCGATTCGCTTTCACGACTCGGAGAATTTGCGAAGCCCATGAACATTAATATCGTTGTTGAAAATCATGGCAGTGATTCATCGAAGGGGTTTTGGCTGGCGGAGGTGATGCGCAAGGTGAACAAATCCAACGTAGGCACCCTGCCGGATTTTGGCAACTTTTGCATCTCGCACCCATGGGGCACCACGCAAGGTGAATGTGAAGAGGCTTACGACCGGTACAAGGGGATTGAGGAGTTATTACCATTTGCAAAAGGGGTAAGCGCCAAGTCTTACGATTTTGATGCGAATGGCGAGCAGCCAAAGATCGACTATAAGCGACTGATCGATTTAGTTAAGGCATCGGGTTTTAAAGGATATATCGGTGTAGAGTTCGAAGGTGAAACGCAGACTGAAGAAGATGGGATAAGAAAAACTAAAGCATTGCTTCAGAAGTACCTGTGAGAATTTCGTACGCCGGCCCCTATCGTGCGGGCTATGCGCTTCCACGGGAATATCGCTTTCGAATTACGACGTAAATACCAACGACGAACAGGATGCCTGCCAATGCATAGGCGACCATTGCGACCTTCTTGCTTTCCTGGATCGCGCCCGTCTGTCCAATTAAAATTGTAGGCGCCCAATAGTAGGGAAGGCTATACTCCACGTCGTTCGTCGCGATAAATTCAAGCTTTGCCTTTTGTATCGCGACATCTCCAGGGTTTCCATCGCGGAGGTACTTGTAAAATAATTCAGTAAGCTGATAGGTGGCTTTTTCGTCGATCTGCCACAACGTTGTGACTGTTGAGGGGATTCCGGCCGCTGCGAAACCGCGGGCCAGGCTAAAAACGCCTTCACCCTGCATTTGTTTCCCGGCGCCAGTTTCACATGCGGTAAGCACGATCAACCTCGCGTGTGGCTTATCGAGTGTTTGAAGCTCCGATAGCGTTAGCAAAGAGTCATAAAAATAAAGCGCGGGTTCCGTGCCGGTGCTATCTGCTTTCGCGTGCGAATACAGGTGAACGATCGTGTAAGACGGAAATTCACGAAGAAACTTGCCTTTTGTTGCTTCCTCGTCCATCAAAAAATGTGGCGACGAGAAACCTGCACCGATATTTTTCAAAGATTCGTCCGCCCCTAACAACGACGGAACATTTAAAGACGATGAAAATTTGAGTGGTGTAACGCCCAGCCAGGAATCGGCTTCGCTTACTTTGTTTTTATTCTGCATCAGATAACCTACGGAATAAGCGTAGGTAATAGCGTAATATTTAAGCAGGTAATCGCCCGGCACGTCAGGATCGCGGATTAACGCTTCAAAAGGTATGAAGTAGTCGTCCTGCGAAACGATTAACCGTGTCGTTGTGATCGTCAGGGGCTCAATCAACTTTGTAAACATCCTGTTCGCGAGTTTGGCGTAACTCCCGTGATCAGCATTTATGGCTTCTTTGTCGGCGCAAATTGAAATCAGCTGTACAGCGTCCTTGTGATAGTCCGTGTATTCAATTTTCTTAAATTCCGCGCCATCTGGTTTTATTACCAATGTGTAAACCAGAGAGGGTGTTGTAAAATACGTGATAAGGGAAATGTCGTCATGGAGTACCTCACGACGCAAGGCGTCAAGCGAGGGAGCCGCGGTGTCGTATTTGTATCGGTAGTAGGAGGGATACTTTTCCTCAAGGCCAAGGATGAAACGTTCCATGTTTTCCTGGGAAGCAAAATATTCTTGTTGTACTTCCAAGTAGGTCGGATCATGCTCTTCTAAACTCATCAGCTGCCTTTCGAAAGAAAACTTGCGGGCGCGAAGCTGCTGATCCTGCTCAACGTCAGCAGCTGCAAGATTGCTTTGCGCCCCGAGTTCATTCAATTTGTCATTCAGCAGCACTGATCTGCTTTTCTCTAAAAAGAAAAATCCATTTTTCACATCATTTAGCTGGTAACAAATCTCGATTGCATGTTCATACCAATTACGGGTGAAGTTTCGCCAGTAAAGCTTGGATCTTTCCCCTGCTTGTTTCCATCTAAGCTGGTCTACCATCTTGTCGGTAAGCTTAAACGTTTCGAGAGCGAGTTTAAGTAACGAGTGATCGCGTTCTTCCATATAAAGCGCCAGCAGGGATTCTCCTTTGTTCGCGAGCAATGTGGAAACAAAATTATCGTTGGCCGTTTCACGAAGCGCTGCCAAAGGTATTAACGCGGTGAATGACGTATCGATGGAAAGGCCGGTCATCGTCGCCAGTCCTTGTTGATAGTATTTCAGCGCTGCCCGGAATTCCTTTTGTCGCCAATGCAGCATTCCCATATTGTTATAGAGTGCAGCAAGCTGGCTAACATCGTTAAGCTGTTGGCTCAGCTCCATTGCCTCCCGGTAGCAATCAGTTGCCTTGACAGGATCATGCAAATATTCGTCGTAGACGAGTCCGAGGTCCTGGAGGTCTCGCGAGCACTGTTCCCATAGTTTGTTTTTACGATTGTCGTCAGCCGCTTTGCGATAATATAATGCACCTTCTGCCGGTTTTTCTTTCCTGACCAGAAGCTTGCCGTAGACTGAATAGGCGCTGGCAAGATATTCAGCATCCCCTTTTCCTCCTTCGAGAACCCGGATCATGCGTTGAATAATCTGCTCAGCGGAGCCGATCTCGTTTAATTCCAATTGAGCTTGTGCTTTTTGCATAAGCAGGCCTTCCGATAATACATCATTATCGCGCGCAGCCAGCAAAATCCCTTTATCCGCCATGTCAATGCTCTTCTGGTAGTCGCCTGACTGAAAGAAAGAAAATGCCTGCTTTTCATATGCTAAGAGCGCGATGAACATTTTCTCCGGGTAACGACTTGCCACGGCGATGCAGCTGTCAAAATACTTTCGGGAGTCCGCCTGAAGATTTATTCTGTCGTAAATCAAGGCGAGGTTAAAATAGGAGTGAGCCAGGAATGATCGTTGCGCAAGCTTGGTAGGACTGTTATTGATCTTGACAGCTCCTTTTGTATAGCGCACTGCCAGCTCATAGTTGTCCTGCCACATGTAAATATTTCCCAGGCGGTGAATCAACACCGCATAAACGCTGTCACGTTGGTCAACACACTTTTCGTACAATGACTCCAACGAAAGGAGCGCAGAGATTTTTTCTGAGCTTATGCTTTCACTGGTTTCAATGGACCTGACCTTATCCAGCCAGGCCTGTGGAGATTGAAGGCATTGCGCAGTCGCGACAGTCGCAGCCGCTGCCAGGACGGTCGTTAGAAAGAATGCTGACCCCAGACGGATCTCCTTCATTTCACGTGTGATAATCCTTTAATTTTGCTTTGTTATCCTGCCAAGGCGGATGTGCTCCGCAGTCAACGAAGACGATCTTTCAATTGATGAAGATCCTTCCATTTGGCTAAGCACGCCCCCCTTGTTTATGCCAGGAACATATGACTCAGCGGGCAACAAGGCACCAATCCTTCCGCTAATTATTGGCGCTGCAAATGATGAACCGCTGACGGTAATGTTTGTATCTGGGAATGGCACCAGAAACCGCATTGTATTGGTATCGTCTGGAAACGCTCCCGCGTCGACGTATTGCTCAGAATAATTTTGAGTAGGGCTCACCTTCACCTTATCAGCGGTGGTCACCGCGATAACATTGTTTTCGCTTCTGCTGAGGCAGGCAGGATAGAAATTGTGGTACTCAAGATTCCGGAGATAACTGTCAGGGATGTCAATACCATGCTCAGCTTTGTAGGCATCGTGTGCAAATTCGTCGCTTTCTGCAGTCCGATTCCCTGCAGCGGCAACAAACAATATTCCTTTGCCGCGAAGCACCTGTGTTATCAGACTGTCAAGAAATGGGTGTGGATCTTTGTCATAATAATAAAATCCCCAGCTGGCATTGATTATTTTGGCTTCTTTTTCCATTGCGTAGTAAATCGCGCAAATGGCGGAAAAAAGATCGCCTTGTCCTCGCGCGTCGTGTGTCTTGAGGGTTATCAGTTCGACCGCCCTGGTCCCTGACCCTGCGAACTGATTGATGATGTATTGACTTACCAGCGTTCCGTGACGACTGTTGTTGTCGTCATGCACGTTGTTATTCTTTCCGATAAAATTCCACCCGAAGACATCGTCGGTATAACAATTGCTATCGTCATCGACGTGTTGTTTTGCCGTCATCGACGCTTCGGACTGGTTCTTCCAAAGGTAGCTTGGGTTTATAATTTGTGCTGTGTCGACGCCGGTATCGAGAACGGCGATCCGGACAACTTCTTTTTCCCGCCTGTCATTTTCCCTTTTTCTGACGGAATCAAACTTGATCGTTCCAAAATTTTCTATTGATTGGATTGGAATATTCTGGTAAAAATTCAGGGAGTAATACGCTATTCCATCTTCGCCTACGCCTTTTGATCCCTTGGGACTTACCGTGCCTCCGGCGATGCCGTCTGCGTTAATAACGGAATGGATGTCGGGTGCCTGCCATAACTCCATGTATCCATTGCAGGAGTTGCATTTTTGCCTTTCGATCTTTGTGGTGTCAACCGAATTATTTCTATGCATCCAATCCCGGATCGTCTGTACGTCCGGCAATGTTGGCGGCTTCTTGTAAATGACAATAACTTCGTGAAGCCGATAGCGTGAGCTGTCGTAATGGGTGTGCATGCCCGGTTCGAAATAATGTCGCACAGGTTTGTAGGAAGTCGTGCAGGAGATCAGCTGTGACGCAGCAGCAATGCACGCCACCACGAAAATGTAGAGGAGGGTCGTTTTCATATAATTGGTTTTACTCAATAACTCACCAACGGCGCAACCATTCGGAAGCAACCTTATGGCCTGGAAGCTGCCTTTCCGTTACGTCTTTCAAAATCAGCTTTGCCGCTTCTTCGTCTCCCGGCCCTGAACGTCGCATCAGTGTCACGGCTTTATAAAAGGGCCCCGGGTTTGCATAAAGATTTTTATTTTCCGACAACACACTAAATTGCTCCAGCGCCTTTTCATATTGTCCCCGAACCAGAAAGGTCAGTCCAAGGTCTTTCGTCGCTTCCATCGCGTAAGGCCCACGCTTGGATAAGGCGTGAAAAATTTTTTCTGCTTTGTCGTAATCCTTTGCATTGTAAAAGGCGATACCTTGCTGCAGGCTGTCAGAACCTTCCGACATCGTTGCGGAAAGTTGCGCAAACTCTTCCATCACATAGACTTCTGCCAGCTGTTTTGGCGAATCCTTCTTTATAAATAATGTCCACGCTAAAAAAATCAGCAGGCCGGCAGCTGCAGCCGACGCATAACGCATTATACCGGCACTCCATGGTTTCAAGAACCGCTCCCGGCTGGCCGGTTTGTTCTGATAGATTTTCTTAAACGCTTCCTTCTTTTCCTCCCCCAACGTTTGTCTTAGTCCTGCCCGCATCGTGATATATTGGCTCACATCGCGGGCAAACTCAGGATCATCTTCGCATCGTTTTTCAAATGCCTCTTTTTCGCCTTTAGCAAGGTGTCCGAGAAAATACCGCTCTATATATT
>DASUTP010000595.1:0-2340 GCA_036374515.1 Chryseolinea sp.
GTTAAGACTTCATTGCCTGAGCTGGCCCATTCGCTCATACCACCCGAATAGTTTTTGATATTGCTAAACCCGTGTTTCGCTAAGATTGAATATCCGATGGTAGCACGATCTCCAGACTGGCAGTGGATCACCACTGGCTGATCTTTGTTAATTTTATCCAAATTCTTTTCCAGTGTGCCAACGAATAGGTTAGCCGTTCCTTTGATATGGCCCGCCTTATATTCAGACGCGCCGCGAAGGTCCAGGACCTGAGTGTGATTCGTTTCAAGAATGCTCTTGAGCTGCTCCATGGACACAATATGACTTTTCGATAACGCTCCACCTTCGTTTACCCAACGTTCCACGCCGTCAACATAACCCATTATGTTGTCCATGCCGATGCGCATCAACTTTCGTGTCAGATCCTCGAGCTTTGAGTCTTCAGCAATGAGAATGAACGGTTCTTCGTATGAGACGAACCACCCCATCCATGTCGAAAACGCATTATTACCCTGGATGTTGATCGTGCCGGGAATAAAACCTTTTGCGAAATCCTCCTTGTTTCTCGTATCGATAACTTTCAGCCCTTTCTTCAACGCATCCTTCAGCTCACCAACAGAAAGTTTATTGAGTTTCGGAACTTCGGTCATCAACGCTCTGTCGAACTTGTTCAGCTTTTTCATCATTACAAAGTATTTCGGGGCCTCGGGCTGATCTTCGAGCAAATACTTTGCGAACCCTTTCTCATCATTGTCATATTGAAATGCCCAGTTGCGTACCTTCTCGTACCCAACGGTAGAGCTGGGTACTGCGCCCAACGATTTCCCACATGCGGAACCTGCACCATGCCCGGGCCACACTTGAACATAATCCGGCAATTCGGCAAATCGTTTCAAGGACCTATACATTTGCTTTGCTCCGACATCCTGGCTGCCAATCATGCCCGCTGCTTTTTCAAGAAGGTCGGGTCTTCCTATGTCGCCAACAAATACAAAATCACCGGTGAACACCATAACTGGTTTATCGGAAGCCGGAACATCCGTCAGGAGAAAGCTGATACTTTCAGGTGTGTGGCCTGGCGTATGAATCACTTCAATTTTGAGATTTCCGACGTTGACTTCGTCACCATGTTTCAAACCAATATGATCGAATTCGTATTGCCAATCAGGACCTCCTTCATCCGAAAGATATAGGCTGGCACCGGTGAGGGCAGCAAGCTCCCTCGAGCCGGAAAGGAAGTCGGCATGAATGTGGGTTTCGGCAACGTGCGTGATCCGCATGTTGTTCTGTTTGGCGATTTCCAGATAGGTATCGACATCCCTTTTCGGATCGATCACCATTGCAATGCCATATTTCTGACACCCAATAACGTAGCTGGCTTGTGCCAGGCTCTTATCATATACATGTTGAAAAAACATATCGGTTCGTTTTATTTTTTATGCAATTTCGCAAATGAAAGTTTTGTTTTCAGTGACTGTGGTTACACAGCGAAAATTATTTGGGCCACGCGCCAATGCCACCCTTTAAATTGTAAACGTTAAATCCTTTTTCCGCCATCAAGCTACAAGCCTGACCACTACGACTACCGCTGCGGCAGAAAAGAAAGTAGTTTTTACTTTTGTCGAGAGAGTCGAGTTGCTTTTTGAAGTTCACAGACAGGGCGTCGAAGTTTTTCGCATTGGCAATTGAACCGGTAGCGAACTCAGCTGCCGTCCTGACATCGAGCAGTACAGGGTGCGGGCTCCTTAAATATTCCTCCTTAAATTCTTTTCCATTAAGTGATTTATATGCATTGGTTCCGGATGTAAATAAGTTAAACATAATTTGTTGCTTTAATTACTCATCGATTTTTTTATGAATTTCGCTTTCACTTTTCTAACGATTCCGTGAATACAGTCACAGCGCCGTTATCAATAGTGATCTTGTCAGTAGAACAGAAAAACGTGAGCAACAATTCTGTGATAAAGATCACAAACGTGCCTGTATCCCGGGTACGATGAACGTGGTTGGAGGGCTTGGGAGCCGACAAAAGAGAAAACTATCGACCATGAATTAATCCAGTGCTATCTGCCATCACCTAAACTCGTAACCAACACCAGTGAGTTGTGTTAACAAGGTTGCTGGGGCATCAGTGGCTGTGGCACGTCCTTCCAGTTTTGGGGAAATAGGAGAGTGGACACGCAGATATTCTTCAATTAATTTGTGCAGCGTAGTTCCCAGCACCTTCGGGTCTTTTACGTTTTCCATTCTGCATATCATTGTTTCAGGATCGCCGTCTCGCTCACATGCTACCACCGTGTAGGTGCGCGTTAGAACGATCGGTTCACCTTTTACTTTAATCCAGTTTATTCGTTTGCCTTT
>DASUTP010000596.1:0-6897 GCA_036374515.1 Chryseolinea sp.
CTAATTAAGTTTTTCTTCAAGCGACTTTCTATCGAAAAGCAGGTTAGCTATTTAAAAAGGAAGGGCATTGCCTTGGGCACCCGGTTAAAGGGAGGTCGCAAAATTTACATTTATATGTTGAACGACTTGTTCGTGGAGGTCTTTTACAAAAATGATAATTCGGACGAAGCTCCTGAAAAATTAAACATGCTTCACGGATTAAATAGCCTTAACGACTATCTGGAAAAGGAATTCAGAACGACGTTCTAACAGTTACTTCGATCTCAGGACCCTGAGCATGGTCTCGCCTATCTCGGCAGGAGAGTCCACCACTGTGATTCCACAGTCTTCCATTATTTTCATTTTAGCAGCAGCGGTATCTTCTGCTCCGCCAATGATCGCACCCGCATGTCCCATCCTTCTTCCTGCAGGCGCGGTCTGACCGGCGATGAAACCGACAACGGGTTTTTTATTTCCTTTTTCCTTTATCCAACGCGCCGCGACCGGCTCATAATTTCCTCCAATTTCGCCGATCATCACGATTGCATCCGTCTCAGGATCATTCATCAGCAACTCTACGGCGTCTTTGGTGGGCGTACCAATAATGGGATCTCCCCCGATTCCGATAGCCGTAGAAATTCCTAATCCGGCTTTTACGATTTGATCGGCTGCTTCGTACGTAAGCGTTCCCGACTTAGAAACGATTCCGATCCTTCCTTTCTTAAAAACGAACCCTGGCATGATACCTACCTTGGCCTCGCCGGGGGTAATAACCCCGGGGCAGTTAGGCCCAATGAGTGTTACACCCTTGTTCTGCAAATATTTCTTGGCCACCATCATATCCTTGACAGGTATGCCTTCCGTGATCGTGATAACTACTTTTATTCCGGCTTCGACTGCCTCCATGATGGCGTCCGCGGCAAATGGAGGTGGCACAAAAATGATTGAAACGTCAGCACCTGTCTTCTCAACCGCTTCCTTTACCGTATTAAATACGGGACGACCTAAGTGTTCGCTTCCTCCTTTTCCAGGTGTTACCCCGCCGACAACGTTGGTACCATATTCAATCATTTGCCCGGCGTGAAAAGAGCCTTCGGAGCCTGTGAATCCTTGTACGATTACCCGGGAATTTTTATTTACCAGTACACTCATAGTCTGACTTTTTTGAGAAGCACAAAAATAGGATTTAAAAGCGTTCGGCCAAACTTGTCGTAAAAAGCAAAAGCTGCCCAAGTGAGCAGCTTCTGTTTCTAACAATTCCTGTTTCTATTACTTGACCGGCGGTTTCTTCATGCCGTTCCTCAGCAAGAATGCGTCGTAATCTTCCTTATACTGCGGAACATCGGGAGCAAGTTCGATGGCTTCGGCATAAGCGGTACCTGCATCAATTAACAAATTGTTTTGCTCATAGAACCCAGCCATCACCAGTTTATTCAAAGCCGTCTCTTCCGTGGTCGTACCGGCGATCTTTTCCAGTTCGGCCTTTATCCTGGCCTTGTCACCTTTCGACAATTTCTTCAGGGTGTATTTGCTGGACACCTTGTTTTTGTTGGTGGCGGAAGAAACCCACACGATAATGTTATCCTCATTTGCAAAATTCTTACTATTGAGATCTATCACCACGCTATTTTGACTGCTCTCCAGCCGGTCGAGTTCGTCGTCGAACATGCTTTTGAACGTTACAACGTACGGGCCTGGCGCAACATGAGAATCCCATTGCAATATCACCTTATCGTTGTATGCCACTGCAAGTTCAGGCTTTGGAAGATACATCTGGATATTATCTTCACCCCTGTCCACTGCACCGGTCGCGGCTAAGCGGTTCTTGGGAGCTGTAGCCGAACTCAGAATAAAGTCCGTGTATTTATTCAGGACACTAGCGCCTCCGTTGACCTTAGCCGCAAGCTCTCCGACCTTATAACTTCCGGATTGTTTTATTTCTAATGCCTTGCCGCTGACGTGCACCAATCCCAGGTAGGAGTTCTCTGAAATTTTTAGTTCGTCCGCGGATTTCAGGCTAGATCCTACTTTTAGCTGCTGCCAATTACTGCCGGTTTTTAATTCATTTCTGCCTTTGTTCACCAGAACTTTAAAGGCATAGTCCTGCGCTTGGGCATAACCAAATACCATTAGCAACACACCGAAGAAAGCCAATCTACGTGATTTCATTGTTTTAAGAAATGTTTAAAAGGGGAAGGATTATCAGACAAAATTAAGATAATCCATGAGAAGTTTACATACCGTCTATAAACGGAAAAAGCCCCGGCGGGGCTTCACTTTTTGAGAGTTTTTTTTATTTCTTGATCCCGTGGCGAATCAAGAAATCGTCGTAGGCCTCTTTGTAGGATTCAACGTCGGGAGCGAGTTTGATCGCTTCCTCGTACGCGGAAATTGCATCGATAAAAAGGTTGTTTTCTTCGTAAAAGCCAGCGAGGATAAATTTGTTCAGCGCAGTAGGCTCCTGAACCTCCCCCATTATCGCTGTGAGCGACTTCTGTACGTTTTCCTGTTCGGCTGGCGCCAATTTTTTGATCAAGTGCTGTTTGGAGACCTGGGTGGGGTCTGATTTTGATTTCACCTCTATTAATAAAGCATTTTCCTTCGCAAACTTCGGATCTGTCAAATCCACCTGCAGGCTCGTCTCAGGGGTCTCGAGTTGGGCCAGTTCATCGTCAAACATGTTTCTGACCGTGACGATGTAGGGTCCCGCTACTTTGGTGCCTGCCCAGCTGATGGTGGCATTGCTGTTGTAAATACCAGAATGTTGATTCTGAGGAAGTATTAACTGTATCGCCGCATTTTCACCCCGGTCAACGGCCCCGGTGGCACTGAGGCGGTTCTTTTTAGTCTCGGCTGAATTGCTGCTAAGGATGAAGTCGGTGTATTTTGTAAGCACACTGGTGCCGGTTTTCATCTGCGAGGCAAGTTCGGATACCTTGTAGCTGCCTGGCTGCTTGAGCTCAAGCGGCTTACCCGTGGCGTGTACCAGCCCCATATATGAATTGGGACTAAGCTTTAGCTCGTCGTCATTTTTCAGACTCGCTCCGGTTTTGACCGGTGCCCATTCGTTTCCTGATTTTACTTCATTCGCTCCTTTATTTGCCAGGACTTTAAAAGCATATTCCTGTGCGTTTGCACCGGAAAACACCAAGGCTAAAAAGAGGGTTAGTAAGCGTGCTTTCATGATAATAAATTGAAAAACTACTGAAATTACGATTTTTCAGTGTTAACCGACGTTAATACTGCTTCATCCTTCTGGGTAATCGTAAACCAGCCCTTAATCTTGTAATAGATATTTTTAAATACACTCATATAGATCTCATACACGTCACCCACCAAAGCTACCGCTGCCAAAGTCAATGTAACGTTCAGCTTGAAGGAATACCAATGAAAAATGAGCACCATCAGCACCGTATACAGCAACAACTGGATAAGCTGCAACAGCTTTGTAATTCCGTCGTACCATGCCGGCAACCTTGTGTTGATAATCGAAAATAATGCCACATTTAGCAAACACAGGATGATGGCCATAGCAATCTCCTGCCACTCTTCCATCTGCGTTACAAAGTCCTGGTTTAAGATCATGGAGACGATATTTGCATGCACCACGACACCGAACATATCGGGATTCGCTTTGCCCGCTAATTTTTTGTTGAGAGGAGTATAAAATTTATCGCTCCACGATGGATCGCCCAGCCTCTCACCCAAAAAACCAAAAATCACAATTTTATCCTTTATCATCTCAGGGACAAAATTTTCAGTCATTACATCGTCGACATCGAGCGTGTAAAACATCTGCGGATAATTTGTGGAGCCAAAAAAGTCTACAACATTTCCACGATAATTAATAATTTCCGAATAGTTGTCGCGACGTAAAAATTCCTTGGTCTTTACCGGGTCATAAATATTTGCCATCTCCACACTGAATGCATATTCCATGTCACCGGCTACTTTTATTTGAGGATTGAAGAGCCGGCAAGTCTTAACATCGTCCTGGAAGGCAGCGTCGGTCTCGAGGCTGGCATAGCCTTCACGAACAGCATGATCGCGAAAGATTGGATCGGATCGTCGAAGAGAGTCGTAAGTGTTTTCAGGGAGCAATGTATCTGACTGCAGCACCTTCGTAACCAGCACAACATTGCCCGCCTCTTTGATGGCGTTACTTAAGATCAAGTTCCCCAACGTATCACGCAGTTGCGGACAATTGACAGTGTCTCTCAGGCCCGTCGCGCAGTCGAAAAAGCTATCGAGGCCGATAACTTTCGGTTTGTATTTGCTGATGATCTGAATTTGTTGTCCGATTTCTCTTCGCGTCAGCCGGCCAATATTGACGATAACAATATTCTCATCTACGTCCGGTTGATCTCTCAACTCCATAAAAACGTAGTCGGTCAATTCAATATCGGAAAGCGCCTGACCAATGGAATCAAACGCATTGAAAACTTTCAGGTTGGTTACTCCTACGAATGCCCACATCGAAAGAAATACCAGGACGGTCGCAAGAAAACAATCAATCCAAAATTTTCTCATGCAGATTTACGATGTGTTAGTAAATTTAGAAATTTAAGCTAGCATTACGATAACATTTGAAGCAATCCATCAAACCAAGACCTCAGATCGATCTACTAGCGGATGGTATCTTGCAAGGCAATCGCATGATGCTAAGCCAGGCCATCACGATAATCGAAAGTAATCTAGCCGAGGATCAGAAATTAAGTTCAGGTCTTTTAGACAAAATCATACATGCAACAGGTAATTCCATTCGCATTGGGATTACAGGTGTCCCGGGAGTTGGCAAAAGCTCGTTCATCGAAGCTTTTGGAAAATATATTATCAACCTTGGGAAAAGGGTCGCTGTTCTGGCAGTGGATCCCAGCAGTCAACTCAGCAAAGGGAGCATTCTTGGTGACAAGACCAGGATGGAAGAACTCTCAAAAAATTCTGCCGCATACGTGCGTCCCAGTCCCGCAGGAAATAAATTGGGGGGCGTAGCCCACAGCACCTATGAAACCATACTGTTGTGTGAGGCAGCAGGATTTGATATCATCATTGTCGAAACCGTGGGCGTTGGACAGTCGGAGGTGAGTGTAAAAAATGTGACCGATTTTTTTTTACTTCTTATGCTTGCCGGCGCAGGCGATGAGCTGCAGGGAATGAAAAAAGGAATAACTGAAATTGCTGATGCGCTGGTTATCACCAAGGCAGACCACGACAATGTAAAACACGCCACTGCGGCAAAAGCAGCCTACCAGCAGGCGCTTCACCTCCAGCCGCTGGCACGATCGGGATGGATACCTGGAGTGTTAACCGCATCCGCACACACAGGAGAAGGGATAGGCGAAATCTGGAAATTGATTTTGTCTTTTACGGAACAAACTATGAGCACAGGCTTTTTCCATGATAATCGCAGGCAGCAAGGCATGGAATATTTTGAAGATCGTTTCAAATCAATCTTATATTCAGAGGTTGAAAACTCTCCTGCGCTTCAGGCCGAAAAAGAAAAGTTAAAGCATGAAATTCAGCAACAAAAAATATCTCCCACCCGGGCAGCGGAAATGTTATTGATCGCCTTTCACCGCGAGGCTGGAATGCGCAAATTTTGAAAAAAACAGCGCGTGCCTGTTGGCTTCAGGCATGAAGCAAATCCTGAAACCAAAAGGACGATTCGAGTGGCACTAGCTCTCCGCTTGACTCTTTTTTTTGATAGTGATAGGTCTTTTTTACTATCTCACCCTTTGAGAATGAAATTGCTTCTTTGAACAAGGGACCGTCAAAGACAAAGGTGTGAAATTCTCCATTCTCGCCACAAGGATCCACCATCGGCGGCAGTTGTTCCAGAAATTCGCAGTTCATAACACCCAGCGTAGATTGAGAGAAAAATTTTGCGTCCGCCGAACAAAGTGTCGTTTTAAATCCCAGATCAATGAATTCCTTCAATAGCTTTTTTGTATCAGCTTTCCACAAGGGAAAAATTCCAACCAATTCGTGCGGCTTAAGCAAAGCACTTCTAAAATCTTTCAGGTCTTCTAAAAA
The DNA here is from genome assembly GCA_036374515.1 of Chryseolinea sp. GTDB lineage: Bacteria > Bacteroidota > Bacteroidia > Cytophagales > Cyclobacteriaceae > Chryseolinea. The sequence continues at coordinate 6,013 of DASUTP010000596.1, forward strand.
TATATCGCCGAATACGACGCCATCAATCCCCTCATTGCGACAAGTCCCATAAAAATTCCGCATCGCTGATTCATAGAGACTATGATCGAGGGATGCATTCAGGTAAATTTTTCGAAGTGGTAATCCGACTTGAGCGGCTTGTTCATCGATCAGCGATTCACGAACACCATGCAGTCCGACCCTTTTTGAAGCTTGGTCGAAAACGGTGTGCAGGCTCACGACGTCATATTCCCCTGCCGCCAAGATCTTATACAGCGCGAAAGCAGAATCCTTACCCCCGCTCCAGCTTATCGTTACTTTTCTTTTTGAAGTCATAGGGGCAATGACGGCATCTATTTTTGCAACAATAGCCACGTTTCAAATGGTAGGCCTCGGTAAAAACAATGAGGCCATTTTCCATGTAGTAAAGTCGCTCTTTTGGCTTATCTTTTTCTGACATTATCTGAATACAAAACTGTTCGGTCCCACGCCGGCTGATAAGTCGTCGATGGCAACGCCCGATGAAGTGTACCGGTAAACGGTACCGTTACCCGCAAATGATTTGGTATCTGACAGGTAAAGCATATCACTTTCGGGGTCAATTCCAATGCCGTAAAAACTTGCTGCGTCGTTCTCGGTGAACAACGCCGAAGCCGGCGCCGCAGTATCGGATGTGTTCACCACATACACCGAGTTTCCCTGGTAATAAAAGATCCGGTCTTTTGCTTTATTTATGGCCGCCTTGGAAGAGACGTTTGCTTTGAGCCCAATGGTTTTCAGAATACTGGTCGCCGACGCGTCATCACTTTTAGCAGGGTCCAGCTGCACCAGCGCGCCATCCGCCGCCTGGTAGCCTCCGGCGCAAATTACCCAAATCATTCCCTGGTTGTCTACTATCAACTCGCC
>DASUTP010000597.1:0-9919 GCA_036374515.1 Chryseolinea sp.
GGGGCGGCGCAGTCGAAAGTGCGCTGTTTGCAATGAATGAACGGTTATCGCCCCAGTATGGCCGTGCTGGTTTTGCAAAAGCAGGTGGCGTAGGAATCCACAGACCTTGGCCCGTGGGTACCTCATAGGTGCTGCTTGTTGCACCGAGATAACCTTCGTGACCCCCATCAGTTTTTGACCATTCGAAGATGCTGTTTGCAATTTTTCGTCCGTAGTCTGCCGACGAACTAACAACTTGTGCGTTGGTTTCAGTTTCGTATTGAGCATTAAACGCGGATTCCAGCGAGTCAATAGTAACTTTATTTGCATCTGATGTATTAGCGTATAAATTTTTCAAGATAAATGCCATGGCGGCATTGGCACTAGCAGACCAATGAATCACCTGTTCGATTGGAAGTGTATTTATATCGGTGCCAATCAAAGGAGAAGCCACTGAATTATAACCGGGCATTCCTTTGAGGATAGATTCATACAACGTTAGCCCCGAGTAAGCATAGGAACGGCCTGAAACCAGCGGATCAAACCCTGGTGTTTTTTTTGTAAGCTTTTGCTGAAGGTTAATCCACTTAAGGGCAACGTCTGACGGATATTTTTTGACAAGGTTAACAGAGAGGGTATCTCCATTGGATAGACCGGTGGGCAATTCATCACAGCTGATGAAGAAACATGTCACGATTGCGGAAATCAGGATAATTTTTTTCATACGATAAATTTTTTATTTAAGTGAAAGTATTGTGTTAGAGTCGCGTGCTATAGTATTCGGGAATCGAGTTAGCGGGTGGCTACTTCCAGAAGGCAGCTTTTAGCGCATCAATATTTCTGCTGGAAATCTGAAATTTGTTTTTGGTTCAGCTTATGATCAACGTAAGCATCAGTCTTCGAAACAGGGAGCAGTGTTTCAGCTTGTTCTTTACAATTTTTAACCAGTCTGGCATCATCTCGGTAGGCTTCACGTTCCCAAGGACGCGGGTCGCCGTGTTCAGCATTGTGGGAAGAATATTTTTGTCCTTTCCATATAATCTCCCGTTTACTGTTGACGATTAGTTCTCCCTTGGCGTATTGTTTGACGTGAATCATTTCATGAGCCAGCACAAGTCTTTGTAGGAATTTAGGCTGACGCGCATCCAAATACACTTTAATGTTCAGATACCGGACGTCGTTTCTAAAATTTGCGCCATTCACGCATGTAGTAAGTCCTGCATAATTTTCAGGCATGGTCTGAGGGAAAATAACGGCAAGACGTACATTCTCACGGATATCCAATAACTCCAAGTATTGTTCGACCTGTTTTCCTACAGCCACAGAATCTGTGCTTCCTATAACTTTAACGATCGGTTGAGAGAAGACAACATTCATCCAAAAGATACAGCCAACAGTAAGCACAACTTTTTGCATTGGTGTTGACGAAGGTTTATGATTTTGAATTCCGCGGGGCGTACTCAGACACAACGGTCCAATCGTGGTGACGGGAAAATATATTCCAGCGACAAAGAGCAGGTACTTTTTCATTTTAATAAAGTTTAAATTGATATCGTTGCTTTTCTACAATAAACCTACTGCGGTTAAGAGCATAAAGCTTTTAGGAGTGCGTAACTGGCGGGCTAGGTAAGCAGTTGGCGACTTTGGGAGAGTATTTTTTTTAGCAACGTTGATTGTTCTTTAACAAACTATAGTTTCATCCCCGAGTCCTGCTAACCGATTTCTGTGATTGTTTTAGTTTCTTGCGCTCAGATCTGGTCAGGCCGGGTGGTTCGGTCCAGCTCTTGACCATCTGTAGGTTTGACGATAGCAATAAATCTGTTCGTTCTCAACTTTTCAAGAAGAAGAAGAAGGGTGAAAAAATGATCTTCTATTTCTGAACTCGTTCGTATATCTGCAGGTAATCTTCATTTAACGTCATGGTATATTTTCCTAACAAGTGTGTTTTTGACGATCTGAACACACAATGGCCAATAACATAATCTTTTTAAATCATTGACGTCACTAATTGCTAATCGACGGCTCACGTTTTCCGTAAAGGCGAAGTAATCGCCCGTACAGCGCACAATAAGGAAATTTGAAAGAGGGCTCTTTAATCGAACAAACTGCAATCGTCAGCCCTTCAGGTGTGAATGGCTACGCATGAGGTGAAATTTATAGATATGTGATGGCAACGATGCAACTTCTTTTTTGACTTAAAGAAGGACGCTCATAAAGATAGAATGCTGGCCAACACGAAAACTACTCACCATAACTGTTCAACTACTCCCGGTTTCGGCGAATTACTCATTCCGGTATTCTCGACCTGCTAATTGTTATATTTTTAATGAGCGAAGATAAAATATTGACTTGCGATTTGGACAAGCATTGGTCCAGAAGCTTTTACTGGAATTCTCTATGATTTATCTTTATTTATCGATACGAAATATTCAACGCAGGTTACTCTAGCTATTTCGATGATGCGACGCTTATATAATTACACTTTCCCACGAACCTTAAAACGAAATTTTCTGGTTCAAGGCGTGGTACTGGCTTTAGTGTTGGGCGGCATGCCGGGTTATTCGTTACAGGTCCCTTCTAAGGTGGATAGCTTGCAGGCGTTGCCTCGGGTAGCCATCGATACAAATCAAGTCAATCAGCTGAATGAGTTGGCAAAGCAATTCTGGATGTCTGAGCCGGATACGGCTAGGCTCTACGCGTGGGATGCTTTGAATGACTCCAAAAAAATCAACTATTTGAAGGGAGAGGCTGAGGCGCTTCGTATCATAGGCTGGTCATACCATTACGAGAATAATGAGGAACAAGCGAAGTCTTACATGAAAAAGGCGGTCTTGATCTTCGACCAGATAGGGTTTGAACCTGGCTTAGCGGCTGCATTGAATAATCTAGGCGCAATTAATAGTAGAAGCGGTGATTTTGCTGAAGGTTTGCAAGCATCCCAACGAGCTCTTGTAATTTTTCAGAGGTTAGGCAATCAGGAAGCAATAGGATCGGTCCTCAATTACATTGGCGTCAACTATCAGAATCAGGGAGATTACGATAAGGCAATCGAGTATTGTTTGCAAGGGCTGCAGATACGGCGAAAGATTCAAGACCATCCTGGAATAGCATTCTCTCTCATTAATATGGGAAATATGTATTTGGCGGCCGATGAACTCAGATCAGCGCTCGAGTACTATCAAGAAAGTTTAGCCTACGGCGAAAAGAAGAGCTTGCCTTCTCTTGAATATTCTCTACTGCAACTTGGAGAAACCTACCGCCGGTTGGGCGAGTACGAAAAAGCGCTCCTGTATTTGCAGCGTATATTGAGAAAAAATCCCAACCATGCACTTGCGCTAAACTCCGTGGGAGAAGTTTACTTTGCTAAGAAAGAATATCAACTTTCCCTAAAGCACCTATTGAAAAGCCTGTCGCTGCTAGAAAATGGCACTGACAGAACTTGCGCGAATGTGCTTAATAACATAAGCAATGTATACCATGCTCAGGAACGATTTCCAATAGCATTATCTTATGCACAACGAAGCCTTGCCTTATCGCGAAAATTGGGTGGAAGGCAAGAAATAAAAAATGCAGCTCAAACCCTATCTCAAATTTACGCAAGACTGAATGATTTCGCCCACGCCTATCACTATCAGCACCTGTACATATCACTAAAAGATTCGATCACGTCCCAGGAATACACGCAGCGCTTAGCTGTGTTGGAAGCCAATCTGGAGTTAGCGAAAAAACAAGCACACATTGAGACATTGACCCAGCAACAACAATTTCATCGCCAAGAGTTGAAGCGGCAGGCAATTCTGCGCAACTTTTTTATTGCCGGACTAGGCTTCACGCTATTGTTGAGTTTAGCGATATTTAGAAATATTGGACTGAAGCGAAAAGCAGAACGGCTACTAAAAGATCGATTGGAACGGGATCTTGAACTTGAACGCATGGAGAAGGAGCAAAAATTAGCCGACTACAAGAGCCGCACAGCAGAACTGGAGATGATGGCTTTGCGAGCACAGATGAACCCTCATTTTATCTTCAACTGCCTCAATTCAATTAATCGCTTTATTCTTAAAAATGAACCGGATGCGGCTTCTGACTATCTGACGAAGTTTTCTAAACTCATTCGTCTAATTCTACAGAACTCTCAGGCAAAGTCTGTATGTCTTGAGAATGAATTGGAGGCGCTTTGCCTTTATCTTGACATGGAGATATCACGTTTTGAAGACCAGTTTAATTACGAAATTATTTTAGATCCTGCGCTGGAGATTGAACACTTAGAAGTACCTCCGCTCATCATCCAACCCTACGTAGAGAACGCCATTTGGCATGGCTTGATGAACAAGGGAGAGAAGGGTCATTTATTGATTGACCTACGCCGCGAAAGCAATACGCTATGCTGCATGATAACCGATGATGGAGTAGGACGTGAAAAGGCCGCTGCCCTGAAGAGCAAATCAGCAAACAAAAACAAATCTATGGGCATGCAGATTACCGCTCATCGACTTGAGTTAATTAACGCGCTGAATGACAAAGCTACAACCGTCGAGGTTACCGACTTAGTTGACTCTGCAGGGGAGGCTTGTGGCACGAGTGTGCTATTAAAAATTCCAGTTTAGCATTCAGACGCTATTGTTCTAGAAGTAATAGCGTCCACTCATTTAATTTATTGCAAAGTATGATCAGGGCTATTCTTGTTGATGATGAAAAACATTGCCGCGAGACACTTTCTATTCAACTAGAAAAATATTGTTCGGAAGTACAACTGCTTGCTCAGTGCAATTCTGCAGTACAGGGGTTAGAAGCGATTGCCCAATACCAGCCCGATGTAGTATTTCTGGACGTTGAGATGCCAAAGATGAATGGCTTTGAAATGCTCCAGCAATTTTCACATATCCCGTTTGAGGTTATTTTTACTACCGGGTACGATGCTTATGCGATCAAAGCAATTCGCTTTAGCGCGATAGATTATTTACTCAAACCCATTAACAAGGACGAACTGAGAAAGGCGGTAAGTAAGGTTAGTCAGAAAGCTGGTCACAATTTGAATCAGCAATTTGATATTTTACTGGAAAGACTCGGGACTAAGCATATGTCCCTGCAAAAAATTGCCTTGCCCACACTTGATGGTTTCGAATTAGTACCGCTTGACAATATACTTCATTGTGAGGCCGATAGCAATTATACTCACGTTGTTCTCAAACATGGAAAGAAAGTTCTGGTCTCTCGTACGCTGAAGGAAATTGAGGAGTTACTCGACGGACACGCTTTCTTAAGGGTTCATCATTCGTACCTTGTTAACCTAAACGAAATCATTCGTTACATTAGAGGTGAAGGCGGCTATGTAATCATGAGCGATAATACATCAATTACCGTATCTCGTAGCCGCAAAGATGCCCTGCTTAAGGCCTTTGTATGACCTTTGCAAAAGTTTTGTTGCAGGACGAGCGAAGTTAATCCAAAATAAAAAAGTTTTTTTGGGTTTGACTTAGAAAGAACATCAACTCTCAACTGCCTGTCGAACGCGCTTGAACGAAAGATGGAAGGTCGTTCCCTCATCGAGCTTGCTCTCTACTTCAATTTTGCCGCCCATGGCAACCATTTGAGTTTTTACCAGGTAAAGTCCCATACCTTTTCCTTCAATGTGCAAGTGGAAACGGCCATACAGCGTGAAGAGCTTGTCTTTGCATTGCTCCAGATCTATACCAAGCCCGTTATCTTGTATGGTTAACAGGAAGTAATTACCATTCAATTCCGAACGTATGCTAATAACAGGACTCCTGCAAGGATGACGATACTTGATTGCGTTGCATATCAGGTTCAATAATATACTATCAAAATAAGGTTTTACTGTCCAAAGGGTGTCACCTTTCGAGAAGTCTTCGAAGAAAATGGCCTTGGTGTCTTCGATCTCTTTCTCGATATTAATTTTGACCAAGCGCAATTCTTCTGCCAGATTGACTGGCACTATTACTGAGCTGGAATTCCTCCGCAAGTCCAAGACTGTGTTTAGATCTTTAACTACACGATCGAGTTCCTCGGTGGCGAACACCATCTTATCAATGATCGTCCTGGTCTCTATCAAGTCGTTGTTGCAAATGCCCAATAGATGTCCAAGTCCAAGTATCCTTGCCACTGGAGCGCGCAGGTTATGCGCCGAGATGAATGCGAACTGCTCAAGTTGCTGATTGTATTCAACCAGGTCATGTGTACGTTCTTCTACCTCAGCTTCCAGTGTCTCGTTTCTCATTATTATTTCGTAGTTCTGTTTCTCAATGATCTCCCGAGCTTTTTGCAGCTGGAGATTTTGGTCTGATACGATATCACGCTGTGCCGAGATCTCTTCCCGGCTAAGTATCAGCTCTTCATTTTGTTGCGCGAGTTGTGCTGTTCGCTTCTGCACCTGCACTTCAAGCATCTTATTCTGCTTCTTGATGTTGCGAACACGCAATCTATACAGTGATACTACGCCGGCTGTCACCAGAAATATAGCTGTCAGCTTTGCCCACCACGTGCGCCACCAGGGCGGGAGAATACGAATTTTTAATGCTGTGCTTTGTTCATTCCAAATCCCGTCATTATTGCTCGCTTTTACTTTAAAAGTATAAGTGCCTGGATCAAGATTGGTAAACATGGCCGAACGCTGATTGCCCACATAATTCCAGTCTTTATGAAATCCTTCCAGTTTGTAAGCATACTGATTTTTCGCAGGAGCAGTAAAGTTTAGTGCCACGTACTTCAGTGAAAAGAAATTATACTGGGGAGGAAGAGTTATTGTGCTGGTTTCAATGATCTGCCGCTGTGATATGCCACCGAGGCCACCAGGCTTTCTGCCTTCATTACGGACGCCGAGTTCGGTAATAAAGACTTTGGGGATAAAGGGGTTGTCATGTACACTATCAGGATTGAAAATGGTAATACCTTTACCTCCAAACAAAAATTGTCCGTTGCTATAGCGCATACAAGCGTTGGCCTTAAAGTCATTACTTGGTAGGCCATCCGCCATATCATAGTTTCGAAACACGCCCGTGGCGACATTGAAGCGCGATATGCCTGCCGTAGTGCTCAGCCAGAGGTTGCCAGCATCATCTTCAAGAATACCCTGTATCATGTTGTTGCGAAACCCATCCAGCGTGGTGTATCTTTTTTTGAACTTGCCATCTATAAGAAGATGCAGACCTTTCCGGGTGCCAACCCAAAGCCGGCCGTGACTATCATCCAATATGCTATTGCACAGGCCCCCGACCTCTATCGAGTCAGGGTGCGTCGTTTTTTCAAACCTGTCCAATTTTTTTTCCTTAGCGTCGTATCGTAGCAGCTCCTCGATGGTGCCTACCCATATATTTCCTTTCTTATCTTCATATATGGTGTGTATATAGTTATTGAATTCAAATTGCTTTTCGCGAATGCATTCAAAGGTACCAGCACGTTCATCAGAGAGGACATTCAAGCCATCATACGTGCCTACCAGAATCTGTTTCGTTTTGGTTGATTGCCATATCGAAAATACATTAGGATTCGACAGACTTCCACTTCGTTTTTCATCCGGCATATAGTGGATGAAATTATCATGTTCTTCGTCGTAGCGATTGAGGCCGCCTCCCCAGGTGCCAACCCAAATGCGTTGCTGATTGTCTTCGTAGATAGCAAGCACAGGATTGGCCCGCAGGCTTTCTCTTTCAGAACTATGTTTGTAGTGTTTTATGCCTTCAGATGATTTCACAATTAAACCACCTTCCGTGCCAACCCACAAACGGTTCTTGGAATCAAGTATAATTGCTTTTACATTATTATTTTCTAAGGCAATATCTACCTCCATGAATTTTTCACGCAACCTGTCTATTACTCCTATGCCATTGGAATAGGTGCCTATCCATACTCTTTGCTGTAGGTCTTTATAAAGAGCGTGTATCGAATTGTCCGGCAATGACTCTGAATCATTTTTATTTGATTGAAATGTTACTAATTCATTTGTCGTGGTATTCAACCTGCACAACCCACCATTCTCAGTTCCGATCCAAAGGTAGCTTCCGTCCATACATAGGCTCAATACATCGTCTATCGGCAGTGCAGGGTTGGTGCTTGAATTATAAAGGGTATACTCATCTTTTTTCGCGTCATATTTTTGCAATCCTCCGCGAGTAGCAATCCATAAAATATCAGGGCTATGCTTTAAGATGCGCATAAGATTTATTTGAGGGCTACGCTTGCGAATTTGATTTTCTTTCAAATTCCAACGGAAGAGCCCGGTTCCACGGACGCCTACCCAGAACTCATGATCAGAAGCCGGGATGAGACCGTGGACGGGATTTCGCGAACTAAACAATTCATAATACCTGCTCCGACCGGATTTCTTGCTTATTTGTTCTGCGAAAGCTTTGTTATGCCGGATACCAGCAATCCATACACTTGAATCATCTTCATGGAACTCGGCCACCTCACAGTCGAATGAATACCGTGCCAGCCGTTGGAAATTATCCTGCTCGCGATTATAGATATGAAGTCCGCCACTGCTTGTGCTTACCCACAAAATACCGCGACTGTCCTCAAAAACTTTAAGAATAACATTTTTTAAAAGGCTGGTAGTGTCCTCTGAATTATTGCGATATACGATAACGTCATAGCCGTCGAATCGGTTGAGCCCATCTTCAGTTCCAACCCACAGAAAGCCCCGCGAATCTTGCAATATGCATGATACATGTGGATGAGATAGTGCAGCGGCTATTCTTGAGAATCTTACTTTTTTTACCGGCGATTGCGCAAACACCTCCCATACAAAAAAGAATGAAAGCGACACTATATAAAAAAGCCGAGCCTCAAACATATATAGTCTGCAGCATGTGGCAGGCTCGATGAATATACAACTTTTGCGGCTAAAAGAGTATTAATGTTTTGTGATCCTGGGCAGTAGACGGGGATTTGTCACCCCTGTGCGTAGCTGTTAAGCTATTGATGGCTGCTCAATCCGTAATCATCTTTGTCCGCGAGGGCATAGTGTGGGTCTTTAAAGCAAATTTTTCATAATCTTTTTCTCACAGGATTGCTATTGCATTGAAAAATTGCTGACGATTATTAACATTGGTCCTTGCCTGTTGCTTAAGGAGCTGATGAGAAGGCGTAAACTTATTTTCGAGAAGGTCAAATGTCAAACCGGTATGCCAGATACACTCCATCCCGTGACCAGACTGTTAGTTGCTTGATACTAATAGCAGCCTTATGAAATTCTGGTTACCCTCAACGGCAAATTATCTAGTAATCCACGATATCGAATCAATGTAAGTCGGGATAGTATCAAAATCATCGGATGAATATCAACTTGATGGCTGGGGAAACGTTGTAAATATTTCGCGCGATTTTTTTTGGCATATTTTCTAGCCCTCAAAGTCTTTTAAATAACTGAAATAACTTAAGTCAATTGTAGTTGCCTTCAAGAAGAATCTCAGGTTCTCTTTTCAAGCCTTGGTAGCCGGCAATTTAATTGTGCTAGGATTCGGCAACAACACTTCCTACGGATTTACCTGTAAAAAATTTCAATGACTTTTTGCCGGAGTTGAGTATCGTCCCCACTATCGTCAGGGAATATTTCGTTTTGTTCGCGAAAATTGGAAGATGAAGAATATTCTTGCCTTATAACTCGCTCAGTAGACAGGGTGACTGCTCGAATCCATGACGCGTTGCTGTATAATTCTTCGGGTTAGAGCACGATCAATTTTAGCTTAGACTAAAATAGTTTGAATCCCGTAACGTTGAAATTCTAAGTACCTAATTTTCAGGCCACATCGAAAACCATTTGATCTCAAGTTCAAACCCCATCAAACTTTTCTAATGCTCTGAGCATCATAAATAAAAAAAGGGATTGAAGAAAATTTTGTCCTTCAATCCCTGGGGTGAGCCTGCAGGGATTCAAACCCCGAGTCTTCTGATCCGTAGTCAGATGCTTTATTCAGTTAAG
>DASUTP010000598.1:0-10187 GCA_036374515.1 Chryseolinea sp.
ATAGTGTAAAAATCTAAAATGCAATGTTTCCTGAAACCGCTTTTGCAAAAATAAAGGCAGGTTTTGAATGAAGTTTTGCTTCACGAACTGGTGAAAGACAACCGATAAAATGAGAGTTACAGGCAGATCAAAATAAAACAATCCGGCAGTTGAATGGCTGTGAATTGCGTCCACGCTCATCTTGAAAAAATATTCAAAGTCAGGGCTCATGCAGCCAACGACCAGTCCGGTCGCAGAAAAATACCTGAGCTTGAGAAACGGAAGTACGATTGCAGGATGCGCGGGCGTAAATGGCATAGGACCGGTAGTTATACCAGCAATAAATTCAGCTCTTCATTTTCAATTAGTCAACGACCTCTGCTACTTTTTTGTTACTTAGAAATATCATTCCTATGATGAAACAAACCGCCGCTACGATAATTGGATACCATAGACCGGCAAACGGATCGCCCATGGGCGTTGCATCCGATTTACTGTTCTCGTAAAGCATCGTTGCAATAAATGGTGTAAGTCCACCAAAAATTCCGTTGCCGATATGATAGGGCAGCGACATGGAAGTATAGCGTATTCGCGTCGGAAAAAGCTCAACAAGAAACGCAGCAATCGGCCCGTAGACCATAGTGACCAAAACTAGCTGAACAAGTACGAGGCCTATCATCGACCAAAAGGACTTGTCATCCAGTAAGACCTCCCTCTTCGTTTCTAACTTCGCTTCCGTTGCGCTACCCGGCCCCGGGATGGTTTTGGTCGTTCGCTCAACGACACTGGTACCATGCTCATAGAATTTTATATTTCGTTGCGTGACCAATGAGTCTCCCGCATTTGTGATCTCAGTGCTTTTCTCAATTCGATTTTGCGGTACCATTTCCTGTTGTGCCGAAATGTCCGCCAGGGCATACATTTGTTTATAAATCGGGCGGTATAAAAAGACGGCGGCAAGCATTCCAATCATCATGATCATCTTTCTGCCTATTTTATCCGACAACCACCCGAAATAAATAAACAATGGAGTTCCGATGAGCAATGCAACGGCAATGATGTTGCGGGTCTGCACGAACTCGACTTTACAGGTAGATTCAATAAACGTCATTGCGTAAAACTGCCCTGTATACCAAACCACGCCCTGCCCTGCTGTAGCGCCAAACAGGGCTATTAACACCAACTTGAGATTCTCCTTTTTTCCAAAGCTTTCTTTGATAGGATTTTTCGAAATTTTTCCTTCCGCTTTTATTTTAGTGAACAACGGGGACTCCTGCATACGAAGGCGGATGAACACTGATACTGCAACAAGTACCGCCGACAGAATAAATGGAATACGCCAGCCCCATGCATTAAATTCGGCAATCCCCATCGACTGACGAACCGCAAGGATAACGCCGATGGAAACGAATAGCCCTAGTGTTGCCGTTGTCTGAATAAAGCTTGTGTAGAAACCGCGCTTAGATGCCGGCGCGTGCTCTGCGACATATGTTGCAGCCCCGCCATATTCGCCGCCTAGCGCAAGTCCTTGGAGCAACCTAAGCGTAAGTACCAACAGCGGAGCAATTATCCCGATTGAGTTATAACTTGGAACAAGTCCTATAGCAAAGGTGGATCCTCCCATCAGAATCAGGGTGACCATGAACGTATATTTTCTTCCCACCAGGTCTCCCAGCCGGCCAAAGACAATTGCACCAAACGGCCGGACTATAAAACCCGCGGCGAAGGTGGCGAGCGTCGACAGAAATGCCGCCGTTGGATTTGTTTGGGGGAAAAATTGCTCGGAGAGAATAATGGCCAGACTTCCAAAAATATAGAAGTCATACCACTCAATTAAAGTACCGACCGAGGAGGCAGCAATAACGAACCAAAGCTTCGACTTCTCTTGCCGGGTTAGGACAGTAGTTTGCATTTCAGGTTTAGGATTCTAAAGATGGAAAGATAGGGAAATTAAGAATACAGCTCACAGCGTTCAGCAGTCAGGTTAAAAGCTAATTTTATCGGGAAAGCGATCAACGATATAGAATTGGCTGCAGGCTTTTTCAATGTTCTTCACCGTGCCCGCCGCCGTACCATGACTCCTGAATTTCGTGAAACAGGTCATGAAGCTTTGTTAGCGATTCGCCTATAGCTTTTTCATCACCTGCGGCAACGACTTGCTCAAACTTGGCAGCATCGGATTTTAATTGATTAAGCTTGAATTTTATTTCATCATCACCTTCAAACATGGCGGGGAGCGGTGCCCCTGACCACGATTCGGCGGAAGCCGTTAGTGCGGCCGCATTTTGTTTCGCCGGTTCGAGGTTGGACGAATCCTTATAGGGATGAAAAGCTTCTGCCATGATCATATGGAAATCATCCATTTCTTTCCAGGCATCGCTTTTAATTTCCTCCGAATGGTGAGCATCGTGATCCCCCTCCTTTTTGCCAGAACATGCAACCGATAGCAGGCTGATGCTTACGATGATGCTGAATATGAATTTTCTCAAGACCATATATAATTTTTTTTTCGTTGTTGAAAAATAACCATTAATTATTCCTTGGGTTTTCGTTTAGACTTCCTCGTACTTTCAAGCCATGTAACAAGGTGCTTAAGTACATCAAAATATAACGTAATGAAAAGCACTATGGTCATGGACCAAATCACAACAATATTAAAATATAAGGTATTCCAGAAAACGCCTCCAAAATGTTTTGTCGGCTGATACAAATTTGCTGAGAAATCAAAAAACGATTTTGGCGTATGCTCATCCTGGTATACGGGGTATATTTTCTGAATCAGTCTCCCATCATATTCTATAATACGATCAATGGTGGATACATTAAGGACTGCATCCGCTACAGCGTCATTTACATATTCCATCTTCTCCTTTTCATACTCGGCTGCTTTTGCGGGGGTTGAGGTCAGTTCTGCAATACGCCGTTCCTTTTCGGCAGCGGCTTTACTCAGCCTGTTACTGTAATACTGGCGTAGAACAGTGAGGAATTTTGCCGTGTGTTGATACACAGTCGAATCAAACTTTCCGACCGCCAGTTTATCCAGGTGGGGAAAATTAGCCGCCCCTACCGATTTTAGCTCATGTCCAATTTCGTTTCGGATCAGCGCCAAAGCTGAAATCATTTTTGGGTTCCGCGTGGTTCTCCATTGCGACCGGTTGTTGAGACAATAAGCAAGTTTGGATTCCAACGCGGGGATATAATAAATGCGTTTGTATTCTGCCTCCGCCACAGTCTTATCCCAATCATAGAATTGCTTTTCAAATTTATTATCCTTGAATTGTGTGACCATAAAAGCTTCGAATGCCCAACGGGAAGCCATCACCTCTCCGATGAACGGTACACCGATCGGTTTAGTCACCCGCGGATTGAATTTGTCGAAATTAATCACCACCCCGCTAAGTAAAAGCTGGGGAATGATCAAAAGGGGAATGAGAATATAAATTGTGACTGCAGAACTAAACGATGCCGAAATATTAAGCCCAAGCATATTTGCAAAGCATGAAGACGTGAAGAGTATAAACCAGTACCTCACCTCGTGCAACGGGATTTCTAAAATACCGTTTCCCACCAGCACAAATAAAAAGGTTTGAATGGCGGAGATAAAAAACATGACAATAACTTTCGAAAAGAGGTAACTGCTACGGCTTAGATGCAAAAACTTTTCCCGTTTCAAGATCTTTCGATCCTTAAAGATTTCCTCGGCACTCATCGTAAGTCCGAAAAACAACGCTACCACTACGCTCATGAAAAAATAAACAGGGATGTTTGCGTTGTGATAAAAATTGTATCCTCCACCACCTTCCGCCGCTTGGTAGTATTTTACCATAAAAGCTATAAAAAAAGCCAGGACAGGGGCCTCCAGCAAATTAATGTATAGGTATTGCTTGTTAGCCAGCTTTGAAAGCACATCGCGCGAAACGAATATGCGAAGCTGCTTAAACCAATTTGGAATCTCCTGAACCACCGGCAATTCTTCCTTTACGTGATCGATTTTCGGTGTCTTGATCTTCTGCTTAAAGTATTGATACCACTGACCAGGCGATACTTTGCGGGTGTTGGTAAGTCTTCCATATTCATTAACGACCCTGGTTTCAATGATGCTGAAGATCTGTTCTGGATTGATGTTACCGCATTCAGGACAAGCGCCCTGCGTTTTGTTCGCGGCGTTAATGATATCCCTGAAGTACACGACCGATTCAACAGGATTGCCGTAATAGATCTGAAAGCCCCCAACATCCATGATAATCAGCGTATCGAACATTTTGAAAATGTCGGATGAGGGTTGATGAATAACTACGAAGACCATCTTCCCACGCAAACTCAACTCCTTCAGCAAGTCCATGATGTTTTCAGAATCTCGCGACGACAGGCCGGAGGTCGGTTCATCCACAAAAAGTATTGTAGGCTCACGAAGTAATTCCAATGCAATGTTCAAGCGCTTTCGCTGGCCACCGCTGATTGTCTTTTCCAAAACAGATCCAACTTTCAAATTGCGGGTTTCTGTAAGACCGAGACTTGAAAGAACGCGGAGTACCAATTCAATGATCTGGTGTTCGGTATAATGTCCAAAGCAAAGCTTTGCTGCGTAATAAAGATTTTCAAATACCGTTAACTCCTCGATGAGAAGATCATCCTGGGGCACGTAGCCGACAATACCTTGAACATCATCCGGTCGTTCGTGGATGTCGATGCCGTTTACGAGGACCCGGCCGCTCGAGGGTTTGTCTATCCCATTGAGAACGTTAAGCAACGTCGACTTGCCCGAGCCACTGGCTCCCATCAGTCCAACCAGTTTGCCTCCCTTTTCAGCAATGTTGATGTTTTGTATCCCCGCCCTTCCACTTTTAAAATGGTAAAAAAGATGGTCAGCTGTGAACGTGATTTTCGAAAGCCGGTCATCGACTAAAAACTTGCCGATGATATCGCTATAGTAAATCGGCCCCACCTTATCGCCACGGATGGTGCTTCCCGTGGGGAACACATCAATCTTCCGGCTCTTCAGTATAATGCTGTTCAGGTAGAGGGTTGTAATGCCAAGGTATTTGATGAAATAGGTGTCTGCATCGTGTAGCCGCAGGATTGCAATAAGACCCGTCAAATCCTTTTCTATTATCCTAGGACCGTCGTACTCACCGGACCCTTCATCTATGATCAAAACATTTTTTGATGCAAGCTCATCGATATCCTGTCCTGTGACGAATGTTTGTAACGCATGAACATCGGTTTGCGGAATTTTCAGCGATTGCCCGATGTAAAAAATCAGATTTGCCTGCCGGTCAGAGATGTCGTCATCGGCATTTACCAGCTCAATTATTTTAACGATCAGCACCACCTTTTGCTGCATGGTCAGGGCCTGGTTTACCTGCTTGACGATCTGCATGATTTTAGCCCAATCATCAACAAACTGTTGTGTATCGGGGTCGAAGTTGCTGAGATCCTGACGGACATCGATTTGGGACGAAGCTGCAAACTCATCGAAGAGTCGCAGGTAATAATTGGTGGCGTCCCGGTTAAGGTGAAGACTTAGAAATTCCTTTATGTTGGTACGTTCGGCTTCTGTAACACGCTCGCGAGCGACAATAGCAAAAAGATGTAAAATCGCTTTGAGTAGCTCTTCACTCATGAATGTCCTTTATGACCTAAATAAAGTTCAAAATATGAATTAATGCAGAAATCCAGCAACCCTAAAAACAAAAAAGGCAGGGTTTTATGCCTGCCTTTCTTAGAGACTGAGAGTTTTGTTATCCCAGCTTAGTTGCTATTAAGTCGCCTAGAACAAAAAGTCCTTCACGCAGATACTCATCATCCATGTCCATCAGGTCGACCGGTGTTCCTTCTTTGCCGACGATCTTCGTATTGAGCTTGTCGTTTGCAGCCTTCTTCTTTTCCGCTTCTTCCATTTCCTTTTTGCGGGTCACCTCGTTCAGGGAAACTTTTGTTTCCTTGTAGCTTTGTTCTGTTTCCTGGGTCTCGGAAACAAAGCGCTGCAAAGAGACGTCGGTTTTAAGTCTATCCTGATATGCTTTTGTCAGGCTCGAAATAACCTTGTCATTGATCATTGGTGTCTTTTGATATAAAGTGCCTTTGATTTCATCCCATGGCAATGCGCTAGGGCTTGAGCTTTCACCGAATTGCTCGGGGCTTAGGGCCGTTGGAAATTTTATATCGGGGGTGACGCCCTTATGTTGTGTGCTGCTTCCTGTTACTCTATAGAATTTTTGGAAAGTAATTTTAAGTTCTCCAACCTGATTATTAGGGTCGTTAATAAATCGGTTCAGGTTGATGACCGTCTGCACCGTCCCCTTTCCATAACTCGACTCACCGACGATCACGCCACGATGATAATCCTGGATCGCTCCCGCAAAAATTTCAGACGCGGATGCACTAAAGCGGTTTGTCAGCACTACCAGCGGACCATTGTAAAGTAAATTCGGGTTGTCATCGGTCAAGGTCTCAATCTTATTCATGGAATTTTTTACCTGTACCACAGGACCACTCTTTATAAAGAGACCGGTCAGGTCGATGGCCTCCGTTAATGAACCTCCTCCATTGTTCCGCAGGTCGAGCACGATCCCGTCGATATTTTCTGCCTGAAGCTCTTTCACTAACTTTTGCACATCTCGGGTCGTGCTTGTGTAATTGGGATCGCCTTTTTGATATCCCTCAAAGTCCATGTAAAACTGCGGCAACGTGATCACGCCGAGTTTTAAATCCTTACCACCTTTTTGATAATGAATGACGCTCTTTTGCGCTTGCTGATCTTCCAGTTTAATTTTGTCTCTAACCAGTGTGATTATTTTCGACGGACCAGTAACACCAGTTTCCGCCGGCAGAATCTGAAGGCGCACCGACGTACCTTTTGGACCCTTGATAAGTTTTACCACCTCGTCTATTCTCCAGCCGATCACATCAACCACTTCGCCGCTGGTGCCTTGACCGACGCCGATAATGCGGTCGTTGACGTGAATCAAATCGCTCTTTTGAGCAGGTCCTCCGGGAATAACTTCAGCTACCCGCGTATAGTCATTTTCCGTCTGAAGCCTTGCACCAATCCCTTCAAGAGACAATGTCATTTGCTGTTTAAAAAGATCTGCGGCCTTCGGAGAGAAATAATTCGTATGCGGATCATACGACTCTGTCACCGCATTCATATACATACTGAAAACATCTTCGCTGTTAAACTGCTTGATGGACTTTGCAAATCTTTCATAACGCTCCTTCAGCATTTTCTCTATCTCTTCCTGGGATTTGCCTGCGAGCTTAAGGCTAAGTGCCTGGCTTTTGATTATCTTCCTCCATACTTCGTTGAGCTCAGCATCCGATTTGCACCAAGCCTCCTTGTCGCGGTCGGATTCGTAGTATTCATCTACGCTGTAATCAAACTTTTGTGTGATCAGTTGCGTCATGATATAGTTCATGCGTTCGTCAAAACGTCTTCTGAAAGCATTGTAGATCAAGTATGCGACCTCTACATTCTCAGCGCGAATAAGGTCATCAAGCTTGTCGCGGTATTTTTCGAAAGTCTGCAGGTCAGCCGTTGTAAAATAGGTTTTATTATTGTCCAGTCCCTTTATGTATTCGTCGAGAATGACGGAAGATAAAGAGTCACCGAGTGTGATCTTCCTGTAATGGTTATTATCGAGAATGTAAGTGATGACCTTTGCTTCCCGTCCATACACAGGTTTAGATCGTAATAAAGTAGTATCGGCAATTGCTCCAAGGGCAATCTGAGAAGTGAACAAGATCGCTGCGAATCCCGCAAAAAACAGTTTTTTCATTAGCATTATATTTTACTTCTTACCAGCACATGACAAATGTCATGCCTCTCCTAACAAACGCAAAACCCAGCGAATAGATTTACAAAGTGGCCTCCGTTCTGTTCACTATTGTTTATACGGTTAATAAAAAATTCAGGAAAAAGTTTATTGCGACACTTTTTCTGTTTCGTATCCATCCAAAAATTTTTGAGCCTGTCCAATCGTTTGAAATTCAAAAAACTTTTTACCACCGGTTGATGTGTGGATTTCCACCCGAACCAAGTCGATGTCCCGGTTTTTCTTGAAAGTATGTCTGGCCATTGAACGATAGTCATCCGCCTCACGGGTTGAAATATTAAAGGCTGTAGCCCTGACCGACTTACAATAATAGCATTGATAGTGCTTGATCAATTCGCCGGTTACATCCTTTCCAGGCTGACGGGTTATTTCCTCGCGGACAACTTTCATGGTATAAAAACCACAGCTGTTGCACTTTAAAGCCTGCAAATGACCGGGATATTTTTCGATTTTTACCTCACCGCTTTTCTCATCCATCCAAACATCGTAATCGATGGAAAAAACATTTTCCTCAGCCTGCATGCCTTCAGCCAGATGCACATCTTCTTCCTCTTCGCTTAGCAGGCGAAGTTGTACGCCTGAGCTTCCCTTGCGGGGCATGTATCGCCACTTGTTGAGCTTCCGGTGAACGACAGTTGGATAATAGTATTCGAGCACTAAAAATGCCACATAGGCCACCAGGGTTCCACCAGCAACAGAGATGAACAACCGCACGAAGAACCAAACTCCAACCTGATGAAGTTTTCCCATGCCGTAAATATTGACCAGCAGCATCGTAGCAATACCAAGGCAGACGAAAACGCGTTTGTAATTCTTTATTTCGTTCTCGTTGATGTAGTTGTATTTCCCCTTATAGTCTTTTATTGTGGCAATGCGCAGGTTATGAATGATATAAATGCCAATGGCTGCGGCTGTCATAACGATTGCACCCGTGATCATTGCCAAATGCCACAGGTTTAAGAAAGGACTTGAGGGTACGGTTTCCATATTCGTTTGAGGATTTTAAATATAAGCATTAAAACGAATTAGTGTGTTTGAACATACTTGCCGAGCAACTTTTAAATGTCACCACCATGTAAGAACCGGCACCGTTCCTCGCAATCTCACGGCCCATTTGCCGGCAGCCAGCACTGAAAAAATACAAATCCAAATAAACCGCCACTTTCATTGAAACACATAAATCACAA
Organism: Chryseolinea sp.; assembly: GCA_036374515.1. Classification (GTDB taxonomy): domain Bacteria; phylum Bacteroidota; class Bacteroidia; order Cytophagales; family Cyclobacteriaceae; genus Chryseolinea. The sequence continues at coordinate 9,002 of DASUTP010000598.1, forward strand.
AAAATCAACGAGTTGTTGAGCTTTGTATTATTTTAAAAATGAACTCATAGACCAGCAGACACGGCCGTGGGTAGTGCAATATTTCACACAATTCCTTGGTTGAAGAGGCCAAATTTTGTTATACTTGTGTATAAATGCACAACGCTATGGCACTGTTTAATCGAAAAGAAGTGGACAACGAATTAAAAAAATTCACCACCCGCAACTTTGAAAAACCAGCAGATTGTAAGGATCTCGAGCAAATAAGATTTTACGTAAGGGAATTGTGTCTCAAGATCGAAGAACTGGAAAAGCGGTTTGAATATGTACCGAGTTCGGCATATTCATTATTGGCACAATATAATTCACAACAAAATACTATTCTGACCAAAGATTTCAGCGATAAGTACTCGTGAAAATGAGGTATATCCCCTCCCCGATTACTTTACAGTTTAGTTATGTGTATAGTGCTACTGCAAACTCCTCCGGGAGGATGCAATACCATCGCATAAAACCGGGGCAAAGCAAGCAACGCATAAGCCGCACAGAGTTTATCAAGGCTTATAATGACTCGCAGATCCTGGCTATTAATCCATTGCAGCTGCGAGGCCAGGATACGGTTTTTCAGTTTGAATTTTTTGTCTGACAGTTTGGAGCTGTTTCACAAGCTATTTTTCCAGGATGTTTGCCAGATTTGCGGGACTATAATTGATTGATTTTAAAGTCTTGTTGTCGGATTTCCGGTAGATAAGCCAAAGTTCTCCCTCCTTATGATAGTAACAATCCGTGCCATCCTTTTTCTTATAATGTTCTACGGTAGCGATGGCTTCCTCTTCTGATTGACAAGCCTTGCTCATATTCGATCGCTGAACCTCTTCAAATAAAGCCTTAAACTTTTCCCCAAGCCCAAATTCCAGGATCGCTCCGGAAAGAACGTATTGAATGTCGCACAACGCATCGGCTACTTCAACGATGTCCCGTTCCAAGATCGCGACCTCAAGCTCTTTTAATTCTTCAGCAATTAATGCCACACGTAATTTACAGCGATTTTCAGCAGGTATAGCCGGAGATGGAAGAATAGGATGTTTAAATGTTTTGTGAAATTCTGCGACAAGTTGGAGCGATTCGGGCTGTTTCATAACCTTTTCAACAATTTGGAAATACGGGAGCGGTGTTTTTAGGTGGCTCAAAAATAAACTAATCCTGC